>DATAGR010000664.1:0-1524 GCA_036263575.1 Aquihabitans sp.
TGCGCGGCGTTGATGACGCCCATGAGCGTCCCGATCTCGGCTTCGAGCTCGTCGAAGCGGGCCTCGAAGGTCGCCATCTCCATGGGTGTCACCGCCTTCCCGTGCATAGAACGTGTGTTCGACACTACCCAGCCCCTCTGACAACGAGGCGAACACTGGTGCTCGCCCGTTGCCGGCGGCAGGGGTGGAGGAGCAGGATGCGGCGCGTGCCGTCGGACCGCCCCGTGCTCCTCACCGGGGCGAGCGGGCTGCTCGGGAGCTGGTTGCTGCGCACGGCGCCCGACGCGACGGACGTGGTGGCGCTGACCTCCACGAGACCGGTCCCCGGCGTGGCGTCGGTGGCGGCCGACCTGCGCGACCGGGAGGCCACCGCCGACACCGTCCGACGGGCGCACCCGCGCTTGGTCCTCCACGCCGCCTACGCCAAGGACCGGGCATCGATCGTCGACGCCACCCGACACGTGGTCGAGGCCGCCACGTCGGTGGGCGCCGAGGTGCTGCTGACGTCGACCGACGCCGTCTTCTCCGGGGACGGCACCCGACGCGACGAGACGTCGGTCCCCGACCCGATCTTCGACTACGGGCGGTGGAAGGCGGAAGCCGAGGCGATCGTGCTCGCCGCCTCGGCGCACGCCGCCGTGGTCCGGTTGCCGCTGCTCGTCTCCGTCCACCCCGACGACCACGTCGCGAGGCAGATCCGGGCGGCGGCCGTCAGCGGCGAGCCGACGCGCTGGTCGCCCGACGAGATCCGCCGCCCGGCGATGGCGTCCGAGGTCGCCGCCGCGCTGTGGCGGATCACCGAGCTCCCGCCCGGCGGGCGCAGCGGCGTCTGGCACCTCGCCGGCGCCGAGCGCCTGAGCCGCCACGAGATCGCCGAGCGCGTCGTGGCCCACCTCGACGTCACGCCGCAGTCGATCGTGGCGGCACCGATCCCGCCCGGCATCACCCGACCCCGGGACCTGGAGCTCTCGGACGAGCGAGCCCGAGCCGCCGTCGACTGGGACCCGTCGCCCATCCTGCAGGCAGCGCACGGCTAGGGCAGCCACCACCCGGGCGGCCGACGGTCCTCGGCCGTACCTCGCCCCATCCTGCGACCCGTCCGGCTCCGCCCCTGCCCCAGCCCTGCGAGTGGCCGGACCGCACCCCCCGCTCGCCGGGACGAAGAGATCTTCTCCATGATGTCGAGAACCCGATCGCGGCTCCGTCCCAGGTGCGAACGGCGGCCACCGAGGTCGCCGACGACCCGAGGAGAACACCATGGCCAAGTACCTGTTGCTCAAGCACTACCGCGGCGCCCCGGCACCGGTGAACGACGTCCCGATGGACCGGTGGACGCCCGACGAGCAGGAAGCCCACTTCCGCTACATGAACGACTTCGCCGCCCGGCTCGAGGGCACCGGCGAGTTCGTCGACGGCCAGGCGCTGTCGCCCGACGGCCTCTGGGTCCGCTCGGACGGCGAGGGCCGCCCGCCCGTGACCGACGGGCCGTTCGCCGAGACCAAGGACCTGATCGCCGGCTGGATG
>DATAGR010000665.1:0-2691 GCA_036263575.1 Aquihabitans sp.
GGCGTGTCCATCGGGACGAGGATCTGCGACTGGCGGCGGTGCGGCGGCCCCTCGGGGTTGGTCTGCACCATCACGATCATGACCTTGCAGCGGGGGTCGCCGGCCCCGGAGATGTAGTACTTCTCGCCGTCGATGACCCACTCGTCGCCGTCGAGCACGGCCCGGCAGCGGATGTTCTTGGCGTCCGACGACGCGACGTCGGGCTCGGTCATGGCGAACGCGGAGCGGATCTCGCCGGCGAGCAGCGGCTCGAGCCACTCCTTCTTCTGCTCGGGGGTGCCGACCCGCTCGAGCACCTCCATGTTGCCGGTGTCGGGCGCGCTGCAGTTGAGGCACTCCGACGCCAGGGGGTTCTTGCCGAGCTCGGCGGCGATGTAGGCGTAGTCGAGGTTCGAGAGGCCCTCGCCGGTCTCGGCGTTCGGCAGGAAGAAGTTCCACAAGCCCTGGGCCTTGGCCTTCGCCTTGACGCCGTCCAGGAGCTCGAGCTGGCCCTCGCCGTAGCCCCACCGGTCGGCCCGGCCCTCGCCCAGCCGGAAGAACTCGGCCGTCATGGGCTCCACCTCCTCGGCGATGAAGGCCTTCACCTGCTCGTAGAGCGGCCGGGCCTGCTCCGACATGGCGAGGTTGAGGGCGTCGTCGGTCGGCGATCCGGAGTGCATTCCTGGGGCGGGCATGAGGGGTCCTCGGGGTCGGGGGCGAGCACGAACCGCGTGGCGGGCGGGGTGTGGGCCCGAACGTAGGGCACGTGGCGTCGGCGTGGGGAGGTCAGCGCGACCGGTCGGCCCGGCTCCGCGGGTAGGGGCGCGGCCATGGACACCACCGACGACACCGGGGCCGGCACCGGGGTGGCGCACGTCGTGCTCATCGGGCTGATGGGGTCGGGCAAGAGCGCGGTCGGCCGGCTCGTGGCCGAGCGCCTGGGCCGGCCCTTCGTCGACGTCGACGACGTGATCGTGGCCCAGACGGGCATGACCGTGCGCGAGCTGTGGGAGCGCGGCGGCGAGGTCACCTACCGGCCGCTCGAGCGCGACGTCGCCGTCCACACCCTGGCCGGCGACGGGCCCGACGTGCTGGGCATGCCGGCCGGCGCCCTCGACGACGAGCTCGTGCAGCGGGCCCTCGAAGCGGCCGACACCTGGACGGTCTGGCTCCGCGCCGAGGTCCCCACCCTGGTGAAGCGGGTCGCCGGGTCCGACCACCGGCCGCTGCTGGGCGACGACCCCCACGGCGTCCTCACAGCCCACGCCTCGGCGCGTGCGGCGACCTACGAGGCGGTGGCCGACCTCGTCCTCGACGTCGAGGGCCGGGATCCCGACGAGCTGGCGGCCGCCATCACCGGCGGCCGGGGCGGCGGTTGACCTCGGGCACGCCCGAGCGCCACGTACCGCGATGGGCCCGAACGGGGGTTGCCGCCGGTGACCCTGGCCGCGACGATGCAGGCGGGCGACGTGCCCGCCGGACCGGGGGACGAGGGGGAGGTGGCGCTGATGGACACGAGGCACGGGTACGGTCGCCGGTCGCAGGGACGACGTGCACGGGTGGCCGCCCTCGCGCTGGCCGCCATGTGGGCGGTCACCGCGTGCGATCCCGTCCCGTCGCAGCGGACCCCGACCTACGACCCCACCATCGCCCAGTCCGCCGATGCCGTGGTCCTGACGGGCCCGACGCCCTATGCCGTCTCCGCATCGCCCGGCGCGGCCCTGTTCACGGTGCCGGCCGGGATGACGGCCGACGCCCGGACCCTCTGGGTCCCCGACGGACCGGGCACGGTCGTCGAGGACGCCGAGGCGTGCGCGACGTTCGTCGACGTCCGAGGTGGTCTGACCCAGCCGGGCCTCGCCTTCCGCGTCCGCCAGGAGCCCGGTCGACTGCGGGGCATCACCGTCACCCAGAACGCGATGTACGGCGTCCGGTGGTGGGTCAACGTGCACGTCTGGGACACCGACTTCCGGACCGCCGCCGGTGACCCGGAGCCGGCGATCGTGCAGGGCTTCGACCTCACCGGCGGCGTCTCCCGGCCGGACGGGACGTGGGCACCTCTCCCGTGGCGGCTGTGCTCCCGGGTCTACGGCCGCACCCTCGAGCTCAAGATGTGGGCGACCGAGAAGCCCGAGCCGGCGTGGGGCACCAAGGGGAGCACCGGCAAGGTGGTGCTGGACCCGCAGTGGGACGCACCGGGGCGGACCGGGTGGTTCGGCGGGCACCTCGGCTCCGACGGTCGCCTCGACCTGCGCGACCTGCGGGCCTGGTCCCTCACCTCGCCGTCGTAGCGCAGCGCGAGGCGGGCCCGGGCCGACGCGAGCGCCGGGCCGGGGCGCGCGGCGACCCGACGCCGCACGGGCGCCGGGTCGCGTGGACGCTGGGAGGCGGGCGGCTCAGACCATGGCGTTCGCCCGACGGGACACGATCATCCCGACGCTGACGACGGCGAGCCAGATCGGCATGGTGAAGCCGACGAAGCCGGGCAGGCCCATGCCGACGGCCATGAGCACGGCCGGCAGCAGGAGCACGACGCTGACCACGCCCATCCAGCGCGGCAGCACCCGATCTCGGCGCAGCGCGAGGGTGGCCATGGCGACCGCCGAGGCGGCGGCACCCCACCACCCGAGCAGGGTGCCGAAGTCGAGCAGCGTGAAGTTGGTGAAGATGGCCTCGCGGGACAGCCAGCCCTCGTCCGTGCCGCCCGGCAGG
>DATAGR010000666.1:0-2464 GCA_036263575.1 Aquihabitans sp.
GATGTCCTTGTCGGGGTTCTCCGACTCCAGGTGCAGCAGCTGGGCGCACACCAGGTTGGCGATCGTGTCGTCGATCGGCGTGCCCAGGAAGATGATGTGCTCCTTGAGGAGCCGCGAGTACAGGTCGAAGGCCCGCTCGCCCCGGTTGGTCTGCTCGACCACCGTGGGCACCAGATAGTTGTAGGCGGGCTGGATCGTCACTCGTCGTCCTCCGTGGGGGCCTCTTCGGCGGGATCGGCACCAGCGTCGCCGCTCGGCTCGGGCTCGACCTCGAGGTCGGCCCGGTCGATCGTCTTGCCCGACCCATCGACCAGTTCGACCTGTTCGATGAGCCATTCGAGGGCCTTGCGCTTGCGCAGATCCGAGCGTACCGCTGCGACCTGGCCGTTGCGTTCGAGTTGCTTGCGCACCTGGGCGGGCTTCTGGCCCACGCGCTCGGCCACCGAGGCGTACTCGGCCTCGAGGTCGTCGTCGGAGACGTCGATCTGCTCGGCCTCCACCACGGCCCGCAGCGCGAGGTCGACCTTGACCCCCTCGGTGGCCGTCTGGCGGAGCTCGTCGATGAAGGCCTGCTGGTCCTGGCCGGTCGATGCCAGGTACTGCTCGACGCCGATGCCCTGGGCCTGGAGCCGCATGGCGAGGTCCTCGAGGCGCTGCTGGACCTCGGTGTTCACGAGGGCCTCGGGGACCTCGACGTCGACCAGCTCGGCGAGGGCCTCGGCGGCCTTCTGCTGGATCTGCATCTGGCCCTGGACCTTCTTGACCATGCCGAGGCGCTTGGCGAGGTCGGTGCGCAGCTCGTCGATGGTCTCGAACTCCGAGGCCTCGGTGGCGAAGGCGTCGTCGGCCTCCGGCAGCACCTTCTCCTTGACCTCCTTCACGAGGATCCGGAAGTCGACCGGGTCCTCGTCGGGGTCCGGGTGGTCGGCGGTGAAGGCCAGCACGTCGCCGACCTTGGCGCCGGTGAGCTGCTCGTCGAGCTCGGGCACGACGGAGCCGCTGCCGACCTCGTAGAGGTAGTCCTCGGCGGTGAGGCCCTCGAGGGGCTCGCCGTCCTGCGAGCCGGCGACGTCGATCGTGACGTGGTCGCCGGCCTTCGCCGGGCGCTCCACGACCTCGAGGGTGGCGAAGCTGTCGCGCAGCCGGTCGATCCGCTCGTCGACCTCCTCGTCGGTGACCTCGGGCGAGTCGATCGTGACCCGCAGCGAGTCGTACCCGCCGAGGTTCACGATCGGGCGGACCTCGACCACCGCGTCGAAGGCGACGTCGCCGCCCTCGCGCCCGGCGGTGATGTCGATCTCCGGCGGGGCGATGACGTCGACGTCGTGTTCCGTGACGGCCTCGGCGTAGTAGCGGGGCAGGGCGTGCTCCAGGGCGTCGCCCCGGGCCGCCTCGGTGCCGATCCGCGCCTCCAGGAGCTTGCGGGGCGCCTTGCCGGGGCGGAAGCCCGGGATGCGCACCTCGCTGGCGATGCGGCGGAATGCCGCGTCGACCTCGCGCTCGAACTCGTCGCCGTCGATCTCGATCGACAGCTTGACCTTGTTGCCCTCGGCGGGCTCGACCGTTGCCTTCATGAGGCGGCTCACCCTACCGGTGCCGGCCGACGCGCTCCGCACCGGGTGCGGCGTCGCCGCGGGGGCGACCCGGTACCGTCGGGCCCATGTCCCCCGTCGCCGGCCCGCTCTTCGCCGCCGCGCTCCTGCTCGCGCTGGCCGGGGCGCTCAAGGTCTCCAGCCCGGCACCGACCCGGGTGGCCCTCCGCAGCGCCGGCCTGCCCGACTCCGTGCTGGCCGCCCGGCTGATCGGCGCCGGCGAGGTGGCCGTCGCCGCCTACGCGCTGCTCGCGGGTGGCCGGTCGGCCGCCCTCGTCGCCCTCGCCTACGTCGCCTTCGCCGCCTTCAGCCTGCGGGTCATCAGGGCCACCCGCGGCCGGGCGTCGTGCGGGTGCTTCGGCGCCTCCGACGCACCGCTGACCACCCTCCACGTCGGCGTCGACCTGGCTGTCGCCGCGGTCGCCGGGCTGGCGGTCCTCGACCCCGTCCCGGGGATCGTCGACGTCGCCGCCGACACGCCGCTGGCCGGGATCCCGTTCCTGGCCTTCACCGTGCTGCTCGCCTGGCTCGTCCAGGTCCTCCTCACGGCGCTCCCCCAGTTGCAGGCGGCGGCCCGCCCGCCCCGGAAGGTGGCCCGATGACGGTCCTGGTCGTGGTCGAGGGCGTGGTGATCGCCGTGCTCGCCCTCCTGGTCTTCGGGCTCCTTCGGAGCCACGCCGAGATCCTCAAGCGCCTCCACGAGCTCGGCGCCGGCCTCGACTCGCCGTCGCCGGCGCCAACGCCCCAGGCCTCGGCCGGGCCCCGCACCGGGCGCGACTTCCAGGTCATGCCGCAGGTCCCGTCGCCGCCCGAGCGGGAGGCCTTCGGCGGCACCGCCGACCTCGTGGGGCTCAGCGCGAACGGCGACGAGA
>DATAGR010000667.1:0-3050 GCA_036263575.1 Aquihabitans sp.
CGGCGATGGCGATCCGCCGGCGCCCGTCGGCCCGACCGGCGCCCGGCCGGGCCACCAGCGCGTCGGTGAGCGGGGTGCCCGCCCCGGCGGCCCCCGCGGCCTCGGCCCCGTCGGGCAGCACGACGACCGCCCCCGCCGGCACCAGCCCCACCGGCCAGACCCGCCGGGCGACCGCACCGGCCAGCGGATCGCCGGCCGCCACCGCCCGATCCACCACGAGCACCGTCCGCGTCTCGCCCCACCGGCGGCGGGCGTCCTCGGCGCCGGACAGCGCGTGGCTGACGAGCGCCGTCGTGACGATCGCCAACGCGGCCACCAGCGCCCAACGGCGGAGGGCGGCGGGGTCGGCGAACGGGCGCCGGTGCAGCGGCAGGCGGCTGCGGGGGACAGCGGAGCGGACGCGACCCACGGGGACGCACCTCCAACGGACGGCGGGTGCCCGGGAAGGCGCCGGTCACCCTAGGGGCGCCGACCCGCGGTGACCAGGGGAGGGACCGGGCGTCGCCCAGGTTCGGAGATCAGAAGCCGGGGCCGGCCTCGAGCCGGGTGGTCGGGAGGTCGGCGCCGATGGCGCGGACCAGCACCCGGCGGACGGTGGCCACGTTGGCCTCGAAGAAGGCGAAGACCTCCTCCTGGGTCACGGCGGCGTCGGTGCCGGCCAGCCCGGCGTCGTAGTCCGTGATCAGCGCGATGGCGGCGTAGCGCAGGCCGGCCTCCCGGCACAGCACCGCCTCGGGGTGCTGGGTCATGTTGACGACCTCCCACCCGTGCGAGCCGAACCACTGCGACTCGGCTCGCGTGGAGAACCGCGGCCCCTGCACGACCACGACCGTGCCGCCGTCGTGCACCTCGACGCCCTCGGCCCGGCACGCCTCGACGGCGACGCGGCGGAGGTCGGCGTCGTACGGGTCGCCGAAGGTGACGTGGTGGGTCGTGGGCCCGTCGAAGAACGTGTCGGCGCGGCCCCACGTGCGGTCGACGAGCTGGTCGGGCACCACGAAGCTGCCCGGCGCCACGGTGGCCTGCAGCGAGCCCGAGGCGCACGGCCCGAACACGTTGGTGACGCCCAGGGCGTGCAGCGCCCACACGTTGGCCCGGTAGGGGAGGCGGTGGGGCGGGTGCTCGTGGTGCGCGCCGTGCCGGGGCAGGAACGCCACGGTGCGCGGGCCGAGCCGGCCCACCGCGATGGGCGCCGAGGTGGGGCCGTGCGGCGTGTCGACGACGACCTCGGTGACGTCGTCGAGGAAGCGGTAGAGGCCCGAGCCGCCGAGGACGCCGACGTCGGCGCGGGGCAGCTCGCCCACCGTCAGCCGGAGGAGCTGGAGGAGCCGGACGAGCCGCTGGAGCTGGCGGCCTTGTCCGACGAGCCCGACCCGGTCGAGCTGCCGCCGGACCCGTTCGACCCCTTCGAGCCGTTCGACCCACCGCTCGAGCCGGCCTTGGCGTCCGAGGACGAGGAGGACGACGACGAGTCGCCCGACCCGCCGCCGTCGGACGAGGTGGAGGCGGCGGCCTTGTCGGTGCCGGCGCCGTCCTTGCCGGACGACGAGCCGCCCGAGCGGCTGTCGGTCTTGTAGAAGCCCGAGCCCTTGAACGTGATGCCGACGTTGCCGAACACCTTCTTCAGCGGTCCGCCGCACTCGGGGCAGACCGTGAGGGCGTCGTCGGTGAACGACTGCACGACGTCGAACTGGTGCTCGCAGGTCTTGCAGCGGTACTCGTAGGTGGGCATGCGTTCCTCGGGGCGCGGCGGGCGTGGGCGCGGCCAGGTCGTTGGCAGTCGACGATGGCGAGTGCCAGCCTACGTGGCGAGGCCCCAGCTCGACACGTCCGGGTGGTTCTGGGGTGCCGGTGCCGACCCGTGGAAGAATCGCCCGGTGACCACCGCATCGAACGTCCGCAAGGCCGTCATCCCGGCGGCCGGCCTCGGCACGCGCTTCCTGCCGGCCACCAAGGCCCAGCCGAAGGAGATGCTGCCCGTCGTCGACAAGCCGGCGATCCAGTACGTGGTCGAGGAGGCCGTCGCCGCAGGGATCGACGACATCCTCATCATCACCGGGCGCTCGAAGCGCTCGATCGAGGACCACTTCGACCGGCAGTTCGAGCTGGAGTACCACCTCGACAACGCCGGCAAGCACGCCGAGCTCCACGAGGTGGTCGACCTCGCCTCCCTCGCCGACATCCACTACGTGCGCCAGGGCGAGCCGCTCGGGCTCGGCCACGCCGTGTCGGTGGCCCGCAAGCACGTCGGCGACAACCCGTTCGCCGTGCTCCTCGGCGACGAGTTCATGACCGCGTCGTCCACGCTGCTCAGCGACATGATCCGGATCCACGGCCAGTACGGTCGCTCGGTGCTGGCCCTCCAGGAGGTCGCCATCGAGGAGATCAAGCGCTACGGCTGCGCCAAGCCGGAGCGCATCTCCGACCAGCTGGTGCAGATCCTCGACATCGTCGAGAAGCCACAGCCCGCCGAGGCCCCGTCGAACCTGGCGGTCATGGGCCGGTACGTGTTCACGCCGGAGATCTTCGACAAGCTCGAGAACGTCGAGCCCGGCGTCGGCGGCGAGATCCAGCTCACCGACGCCATCGCCCTGCTCCTCGCCGACCAGGCCGTCTACGGCGCCACGTTCGACGGCGGCCGCTGGGACACCGGGACCGTCCCGGCCTACCTCGAGACCATCGTCGAGCTGGCCCTGCAGCGCGAGGACCTCGGGCCGGGGTTCGGGCGGTTCCTCGCCGAGCTCTGCCGCCGCGAGGGGCTCGTCTGACGGGCGCCGGGTGACGCCCTTCGCCGAGGCGCGCCGGTACGTCCTGGACGGCTGCGCCCCCCTCGAACCGACCGAGCGTCCGCTCGACGACGCCCTCGGCTGCGTGCTGGCCACCCACGCCGTCGCCTCGGAGCCCGTCCCGCCGTTCGCCAACTCCGGCATGGACGGCTACGCGGTGCGGGCCGCCGACGTCGCCGCGGCCGACGACGACCACCCGGTGCGCCTGCGGGTGGTCGGCACCATCGCCGCCGGCGCCCCGCCCGACGTGACGGTCGACCCGGG
>DATAGR010000668.1:0-7151 GCA_036263575.1 Aquihabitans sp.
AACCGCCGGCCGGTCGGGTCGGTCGGCAGGCGGCCGTCGGCCAGCAGGGCACGGGCCCGTGCGGCCAGCGCGTCGCGCTCGAAGGGGTCGAGCACGGCGGCCACCTGCGGGGGGACCTCGGCGCAGAGGAACCGGTCGAGGTCGGCCGCCAGCTCCGACGGCAGCGGCTCGCCGGCGAAGTCCCAGATCACGGTCCGCAGCTTGAACTCGGCGTGCAGGCACAGGCCGTTGTCGATGGCCCAGAGGTGGCGGTCGGCGTCGACGAGCACGTGGCCGCCCTTGCGGTCGGTGCTGTTGGCCACCAGGTCGAAGGCGGCCATCCGCCGCAGCTGCGGATGGGTGGCCTCGTCCTCGAGCAGCGTGAAGTAGTGCTGGTCGAAGTCGGCCTCGACGAACCACTGCAGCGACCCCGGCCCGAAGGGACCGTCCCGCACGACCGTGGGAGGCACGACGTCCCAGCCGATGGCGCAGGCCAGGTGGTAGGCAGCCGCCTCCCGCCGGAACAGGCCGTCGGGGAAGTCCCACAGCGGGCGCTCGCCCCGGTGGGGCTTGTAGATGGCCCGGCCGAGCGGCCCGGCGTCGGCCGCCGCGTCGCCCTGCCCGGCTCCGTCCACCTCCCCAGCTCCCTCGGCGGCGGCGGACCCACCGGCGCCGCCGTCCCCGTGCTCGCCGTGGGCCCCGCCCTCGCCGTCGGGGTCGTCGCGCTCGTCGTCGTCCCAGTCGTCGTCGTCCCAGGCGTCGGCCGGCGGTGACCCGTCGTCGGGCACCTCGGCCAGGCCGGCGTCGGGCCGCGAGCCGGCGGGCCACAGCTCGCAGAGGAACGTCGCGTTCGAGCTCCACGGCATGCGGCCCAGCACCACCAGGTCGGCGGCCGCGAGCAGCGCCTCCTTGGCCGGCGCCGTCAGCGGGTCAGTTGAGCCGGGGGCAGGCATGGCCGTCGGGGTCCATCGGGTGCTCGCAGAGGCGGCAGAGCGGCCGGCCCGACGCAGCGAGCGACGCCACCTGGCTGGCAAAGGCGCGCACCTGCTCGCGGCTCAGGTGGACCCGGAGGTGGGCGGGGTCGCGGTCGATCGGCGTGTCGTCCTCCTCGTCGAGCAGGAGCTCCTCGAGCAGCACCACGAGCTTCGACTCGCCCCGGTCGACCCCGATGCTGATCGACCCCACCGCCCAGCGCAGGTCGGTGGGCGGCAGCGCCTCCGCCGGCGCGACGTCGGCCGGCTCGTCGCCGGGCAGGTCGGCCAGCAGGTTCACCAGGTGCTCGGCGAGGGCGACGGCCTGCTGCTTCTCGCACTTCACCGCGACCTCTGCGCCTTCGGCGAAGGCCTGGAAGTAGAAGACCCGGCTGCCGGGCTCGCCGATGGTCCCCACGGTGAAGCGCCCCGGCCGGTCGAACTCCCAGCTCTCGGTCACGACGGCGCCAGGGTGCTGAGGTCGTCGCCGGTGGAGTTCACGGCCAGGACGACGGGGCCGGTGGGCGCCTGGAGGATCGCCGTGACCGAGCACGGCGACACCACGATCCGCTGGAAGAGGTCGAGGTGGGTGCCGAGGGCGTGGGCCACCGCCGCCTTGATCGGGTCGGCGTGGGACACGAGCACCACGGCCTTGCCGCGATGGGCCGCGCCGAGGCGCTCCATGGCGCCGACCATGCGCTGCTGCATCTCCGTGAACGACTCGCCGCCGGGGAAGCGGAAGCCGCTCGGGTAGCGCTGGACGGTCTGCCACTCGGGGAGCTTGTTGAGCTCGCTCAGCTTGCGGCCGGTCCACTCGCCGAACTCGCATTCGAGGAGCCCCTTGTCGACCCGCACGCGCTGGCCGGTGGCCCGTCCGATCGGTGCGGCGGTCTCACGGGTGCGCTCGAGCGGCGAGGCGTACACCGCATCGATGGTCCCCACCTTGGCCAGGCGCGCGGCGACGGCCTCGGCCTGGGCCCGACCGGCATCGGCCAGGTGGAGGCCCTTGGCCCGGCCCGGCAGCGTGGCCCCGGTGGTGGGGGTCTGGCCGTGGCGGACCAGCAGCACGAGCGTGTGCTGCGGCGGCTTCGGGCGCTTCTTCGTGGACGACTGACGGGCGGTGGCCATGGGCCGGGCCAGGCTACCGCCGCGCCCCGGACACCCACCTCGGCCGGCAGCGGCCCCCGCTACCGTCGCCGGCGATGGATCGGGAGGACTCGCTGGCCGACGTGACCGCCGACGTGGTGGCCTGCCGGGCCTGCCCGCGCCTGGTGGCCTGGCGGGAGCTGGTCGGCGCCGAGAAGCGGGCGGCCTACCGGGACGAGGAGTACTGGGCCCGCCCCGTGCCCGGGTTCGGCGACCCGGCAGCGCGACTCGTCGTGGTGGGCCTGGCGCCGGCCGCCCACGGTGCCAACCGCACCGGCCGCATGTTCACCGGCGACCGGTCGGGGGACTTCCTGTACGCCGCGCTGCACCGCGCCGGCTACGCCAACCAGCCGACGAGCACGCACCGGGACGACGGCCTCGAGCTCGACGGCGCGTGGATCACCGCGCCGGTGCGCTGCGCCCCGCCGGCCAACAAGCCCACGACCGACGAGCGCGATCGGTGCCGCCCGTTCCTCGATCGCGAGCTCGCGCTGCTGCCCGCCACCGTGTTCCTCGTGCTGGGCGGGTTCGGGTACCAGGGCCTGGCGTCGTACCTGGGCCTCCGCCCGCGGCCGCCGTTCGCCCACGGGCTCGAGGTGCCCCTCGCCGACGGCCGCACGATCCTGTGCAGCTATCACGTCAGCCAGCAGAACACCTTCACCGGGCGCCTGACGCCCGCCATGCTCGACGCCGTGCTGCGGCGGGCCCGCCAGCTCACGGGCTGACCGAGCCGGTGACCCCGGCGGAGGATCCTCCGACCTGCCCGTTGACAGGTGCTACTGATGAGTAGCAGGATGCAGGACGACCACCGGGCGATGAGGAGAAGGCATGACCGACCACCAACCGCCCGTACGCCGCCGGAGGGACCGTTGACCACGTTCATCGTCCTCGTGGCCGTCCCCGTGGTCCTCGTCGTCGTCGTGGCGCTCGTCGTCGCCGCCCTCCGCCGGACGACGTCCGGCGGGACCGACCACCGAGGAGCACCATGACCCGTCCCCACCGCCCAGCCGCCCGTGCGGCCGTGGCCTCCACCGCCGCGCTCGCCGTGGCCCTCACCCCCGCCGCCGCGCTGGCCGGCCACGAGAGCGTCCGGACGACCATCACCAAGGGCCTCGACCCCCACCTGCTCATCGGCGAGGCCAACGTCACCAACCTCGGCGGCGGCATGGAGCGGTGGGATGACTTCTACAACAGCGAGCAGTCGCTGCGCGGGCCGAGCGCCGGCCTCTCGGTGTGCAACTACCAGGGCGGCTGGAAGATCTCGAACCCCGACGGCACCCACTTCGACACGAACTACACCCGCTTCCACGGCGGGTGCAGCTACGCCGGCTACTTCCACTCCACCGCGACCGACGGCGACTACGTGGAGAACAAGCGCTTCACCTCCATCTGGAAGAGCGACTACACGAACGGCAGCTACACCACCATCGGATCCTTCTCGGACTGACCGGTGGCGCCCTCCGAGGGGCGCCGTGGACGCCGCTGGGCGGTGGTGCTCCTCGTGCCGTTCGCCGCCCTGCTCGCGCTGACCTGGTCGAGCACCCGGCCAGGGGCGCCGGCGGCCGTGCCCGAGGCGGGGCTCACCCCCGCCGAGGCGCGCACCGCGAGCCAGGCGCTGCTGCACCAGCCGCCGGTGCAGCAGCGCCCGGCGCTCGCCGACGGGCGCGTGACCGACGCGGAGTACCGCGATGCGGTCGAGCGCTCCATGACCTGCCTGGAGGCAGCCTTGCTCGACGCCAACCCGTCGCTCGTCCCCGCCGAGGTGCGCCTCGGCACGCCCACCCGGACGGTCGACGGCTTCACCTACACCTTCCACTTCTCGGTGCACCGGCCCGTGGGCGACCCCCGGCCCCTCGACCGGCGGTGCCAGGAGCGCTTCAGCTCGCGCGTCGAGTCGCTCTTCCACCTGCAGCGGCGAGCCGACCCCGCCTTCATGGCCGCGGCCGCCCGGTCCTTCCACGGCTGCCTGGATCGGGCCGGCCTCCCCGCCACGACGGCCACGGGGCCACGCGCCCGCTTCCTCGCCGTGCTGGCCGACCCCTCGGTGGACGAGCGCGAGGCCGTCCGGGCCCGCCGCTGCCTGGGCGACCACCCGAGCATCGGCGACCTCGACCTGTGACCGGGCTCCTCACCGCCGAGGGCTCGAGCCCCGGACCCGACGACGCCTTCCCCCGGGGCCGTCGGGTCGCCCTGCGCGCCGTCCGCAACACCGACATCGTGCCGCTCCAGCGCCTGGCGGCCACACCGGCGGTGCGCGACACCTGGCGGACGCGCGGCGCCTACTGGTCACCGGCGGAGCTCCAGCAGCGCATCTCGGCCGACCCGCACCTCGCGCTCGTGGTCACCGACGCCGCCGACGGCGACGTCCTCGGCCTGGCCGAGCTGCACGACCTCGACCTCGTCGACGCCCGGGCCCAGCTCGCCCTGATGACCGACCCGCGCACGTGGGCCTCGCCGGTGGCCGCCGAGGCCGCCGTGCTGTTCGTCGGCCACGCCTTCCGTACCCTGCCGCTCCAGAAGGTGGCCGTGACCGTGCAGGCCGGCAACGAGCGGGCCGTGCCCGGGCTCCGGCGCCTCCTCCACCACGAGGGCACGCTGCGGCGCCACCTCAACGTGAACGGGCGCTGGGCCGATCTCGACCTGTACGCGGTGTGGCGCAGCGACCTGCCCGCGCTCGAGCGCCGGCTGGGCCTCGGCCCGACCGCCGGGGCGACCGACCCGACGGGCCCACGGTGACGAGGCCGGCCGACGAGCAGCTGGCGGCCGACCTGGAGGCGGTGCTCGAGGACGCCGGCTTCACCCTGGCCGAGCTGCCCACCCTCCGCTTCGGCGACGTCGACTCGCTTCTCGCCGCCGAGGTGGTCCTGCTCGTCGAGCGGCACCTCGGCCGGACCCTCGCGCCCGAGGCGTTCGACCTCACCATGCCGCTGACCGACGTGCTGGCCCTGGCCCGCACCGGTCCGCCCCCGCCGCCGCACCGGTGACCGCCGCGCTCCCGTCCCCGCTGGCACCGGCCGGGGCGACCGTCGCCGGGGGCCGGCGCCGGGCGTGGGGCGTCGATCGGGGCGGCGGCGCGGGAGCGCGCCGGCGGGGCGTCGCCCTGGCCGCGCTGGTCGTCACGAGCGTCGGTTGGCTGGCGACGCTCGGTCGCGTCCACGGTGGCGCCCGGTGGGTGCCCGTGCTCGTGGTCGTCGCCCTCCACGCCTGGCTGGTCGCCGCCGAGCGCCGCCGCCCGTCGCTGTCGCGTCGCGCCGTCCTCGCCGCGGTCGCGGTGGTCGCAGTCCTTGCGGTGGCGACGCCGCACTTCGGGTCGCGCGACCTGTACCAGTACGCCGCCTACGGGCGGATGGTCACGCACCACCACGTGAGCCCCCACCTCGTCGCGCCCGAAGCGGTGCCCGGCGGCGACCTGTTCGACCAGCTGGCACCCGGGTGGCACGGGTCGCCGTCCGTGTACGGCCCGGCGTTCACGGCGTGGTCGGCGCTCGGCTCGTACGCCTACGGCGACTCGCCGGCCCTCGCCGTCGCCTTCTTCCGCGGCTCGGCGGCCGCGGCGCTGCTGGGCGCCTCGCTGGTGCTGCACCGGCGGCGCTGCCCGACCGCCACCCTCCTCGCCGTGGGCCTCTCGCCGGTGCTCGTCCTCGCGGTGCAGGGCGGTCACAACGACGTCATCGCCGGTGCGCTGGCCCTCGCCGGCCTCGACCTCCACGAGCGCCACCGGCCCGTGGCCGGCGCGCTCGTCGTGGCGGTGGCGTGCTCGGTGAAGCTGCTCGTCGCGCCGGTGGCGCTCGCCCTCGTCGTGGGGGCGCTGGTGCGGGGCCGGCGGACCGACGCCGTGCGGACCGCGGCGCTCGTGGGCGGCGTGCTGGTCGCCGGGTACCTCGCCGTCGGCGGGCCGGCCGCGCTGGCGCCCCTGCGGTCGGTCGGCGCCCACACCTCGCGAGCCACGTCGTGGGCCGTGGTGGAGGCGCTCCCCGGATGGGCGGCCACGTTCGGGACGTCGGGCCTCGGTGCCGACGTCGCACTGCTCGCCGCGGCCGTCGTGGTCGTCGCCGGTGCGGTCGTGCTCCGCGCCGCACACCCGGGGACCACGCCGGCGTCGCTGGCGACGTCGCTGGGCGTCGTCGCCTCCTTCGGCGCGGCCTACGCCCTCCCGTGGTACCCGGCCGCCCTCCTGCCGGTCGCCGCCCTGGGCGCCGGGGCGGTCGCCGGTCGCGCGCTCGCCCTCGGGGCCACGGCCCTGGTCCTCGCCTACGTGCAGCCGCCCGGCGCCCCCGCCGGCGACCTCGTGCTGGCGCCGGTCGCCGCCCAGGCCGCCGGCGTGGTCCTGGGCGTCGCCGTGGTGGTCACCGTGGTCGGTGCGGCCTGCGAGGGACGGCGGGCCAGGGCGCGGTCACTGGTGGCCGGCGCGGCCTCGGCCCCCTCGGCTCGCTGAGCGGCTTCGCCGTCACCCCTCCCGTGCATGCTGCGGGCATGGACCTCCTCACCGTCGCCGTGGCCGCCGCGGCCGCCCTGCTCGGCGCCGGGCTCGTCGCCCTGCTCGTCCGGACGCACCTCGCCCCAGCGGCGCCGGTACCCGCCGCCGTCGGCCCCGAGCTGCTGGCCCAACACCGGGCCGAGGTGCGCCACCAGCTCGATCGCGTCGCCGACCTCGTGCACGGTCTGTCCGACCGCCAGGTCGCCCAGCACGGCGAGCTCTCGGCCTCGCTCGGGGAGGCGCTGCGGGCCACGGCCGGCCTCGCCGACACCACCGCCCACCTCCGAGAGGCCCTCGCCAGCCCGAAGGCCCGGGGCCAGTGGGGCGAGCGCATGGCGGACGACGTCCTGCGCCTGGCCGGCTTCGTCGAGGGCGTCAACTACCGGCGCCAGGTGGCCCTGCCGGGCGGCACCGTCCCGGACGTCACGTTCCTGCTCCCGGGCGACCTCGTGCTGCACATGGACGTCAAGTTCCCGCTCGACAACCACCTGCGGGCCACCAACGCGGTGTCGCCGGCGGACCGGGCGTCGTTCGAGGAGGCGTTCCTGCGCGACGTCCGCCAGCGCATCCGCGGCCTC
>DATAGR010000669.1:0-2665 GCA_036263575.1 Aquihabitans sp.
TGGCCAGGCGCGAGAGGTAGGTGGAGGAGCGCGAGAGGGCGGACACGGCAGCGTGATGGTACTGCCCGCGCGGGGCTGAACCGTCGGCAGGCCGCCTCGGGACGCCGGCGGTACCATCGCCCGGCCCACGACCCCGACGACCTGCGGAGACACCGATGGCCCACCCCCGAACGTTCCGGTTCGGCATGCAGGCGGCCACCGCCGCCTCCGCCGCCGAGTGGGTGGCGACCGCCCGCCGGGCCGAGGAGCTCGGCTACAGCACCCTCTTCATGCCGGACCACTTCGGCGACCAGCTCGCGCCGGTGCCCGGGCTCATGGCCGCAGCTGCCGCCACCACCGAGCTGCGCGTCGGCGCCCTCGTGTTCGACAACGACTACAAGCACCCGCTCGTGCTGGCCAAGGAGCTGGCCACGATCGACCTGCTGTCGGACGGGCGCCTCGAGGTCGGCCTGGGCGCGGGCTGGATGCGCTCCGACTACGAGGAGTCCGGGATCCCCTACGACGAGCCGGCCACCCGGGTGGACCGCTTCGAGGAGGGCCTCGCCGTGGTCGCCGGCCTGCTCGGCCCCGACCCGCTCACGTTCGAGGGCAAGCACTACACGATCACCGCGCACAACGGGCTGCCCAAGCCGGTGCAGTCGCCGCGGCCGCCGATCCTCGTGGGCGGCGGGCTCAAGCGGATGCTGTCCATCGCCGGCCGCCACGCCGACATCGTCGGCATCAACCCCACCATCCCGAACGGCGCCGTCGATGCCGACGCCGCCCGCTCGGGCACCGCCGAGGAGACCGATCGCAAGCTCGGCTGGATCAAGGAGGCCGCGGGCGACCGCTACGACGACCTCGAGATCAACCTCCTCAACTTCGGCTGCTTCGTCACCGACGATCGGGCGACGCTGGTGGAGCAGTTCGCACCCGCCTTCGGCATCAGCCCCGAGGAGCTCCTCGAGTTCCCGCACGCCCTCGTCGGCACGGTCGACCAGATGTGCGAGGCGCTCGAGGCCCGGCGCGCCCGCTGGGACGCCAGCTACATCGTCGTCCAGCAGGACGCCATGGAGGCCATGGCCCCCGTGGTCGCCAAGCTCGCCGGCAGCTGACGCCCCGGCCCGGCGGCCCCACGAGCGGCGGCTCGCGCTCGCGGCGGCTACCGCCGGGTGACGAGGGCGACCCGCGCCGACGGGGCGGGCGCGGTCGGCCACGAGAGGGTCGCCGCGTCCAGCGGGGTCGGCGGCTCGACGGACCCGGGGGCCAGCACCTCGACATCGTACGAGCCACCGGCGTCGAGCCACGGCAGGGCGATCTCCCCCTCGCCGCGCCCGGTCGTCCCGGTGGCGGTCGTCGCGGTGCCGGTCGTCCCGGTGCCGGTCGTCCCGGTGCCGCCCTCGTTGCCGTCGTCGCCGGGCAGGCGGTAGGCGAAGACCACGGCCTCTCGTCGGTCGGGCGCGACGTGGGCGATGGCGCAGCGGTCGCTCCCGACGGGCGACACGAGCCGGTGCACGTCGCCGTGCTGCACGAGGTGGCGGATGCGCCGGTAGGTCGCCGTCGCCTCGCGTGCGACCGCCCGCTCCTCGTCGGTGAGGGTGCGGAGGTCGACGTCGAAGCCGAAGCGGCCGCTCATCGCCACCGCGCACGCGAACTCGAACGGGCGCCCGCCCCACCTGGTGACGTGGGCGGCCAGCACCGACGCCGGGAGGAGGTGCGACGCGCCCCACTGGATGCGCACGCGGTCGACGGGGTCGGTGTTGTCGGACGTCCACAGCTCGTGGAACCGGCCCAGCGTGCCGAGGTCGCTGCGCCCGCCGCCCGACGCGCACAGCATCAGCTCGACGTCGGGGTGGCGCCGGGCGACCTCGTCCATCACCGCCCACGTCGCCGCGACCCGGTCGACGTGCAGGTGGGACTGGCGGTCCGGCGGGAGCGCGCTCGACCCCGGTTCGGTGAGGTCCCGGTTCGCGTCCCACTTGAGGTAGCTGATGCCGGGGTGCTCGGCCAGCACGCCGTCGATGACGTCGACCACGAACTCGCGGACCTCGGGCTGGCACAGGTCGAGCACGAGCTGGTTGCGCTCCTCGCGCCGATCGCGCCCCGGTTCGCCGATCACCCAGTCCGGGTGCGCCTCGTAGCGCGCCGAGCGGGGGTTCACCATCTCGGGCTCGACCCAGAGCCCGAAGCGGAGGCCACGCCCGAGGGTGCGATCGATGATCGGCTGCAGGCCGTCGGGCAGCTTGCGCCGGTCGACCTCCCAGTCCCCGAGCGAGGTCGTGTCGTCGTCGCGTGGGTGGGCCGACCCGAACCAGCCGTCGTCGAGCAGGAACAGCTCGCCGCCGAGCTCTGCGGCCGCGTCGACCTGCGCCGCCAACGCGTCCGGGCTCAGGTCGAAGAAGAGCGCCTCCCAGGTGTTGACCACCGTCGCTCGGGTGCCCTCGCCGTCGCGCACGACGTGGCGGCGGGCGTAGCCGTGCAGGGCCCGGCTGGTGGGGCCGATCCCGGCCGCCGACCACACCCACAGCGCGTGCGGCGTCTCGAAGCGCTCCCCCGCCCCGAGGTGCCGCTCGGCGCCGCGGTGCTGGTGGCCGGCGAGCAGGCGCACCTGGGCGTGGGGCGCCACCTCGGCGTCGAAGCGCACGTCGCCACCCCAGGCGAGGGTGCAGGCGGCGACGAGACCGGC
>DATAGR010000670.1:0-1848 GCA_036263575.1 Aquihabitans sp.
CACCGCCGCCTCCTCGAGCGAGCCGGCCGTCGCCCCACCACCGGCCGCGGCGTCGCCGCCGGGCCACCGCCTCCGCTCGACCAGGCGCCCCACGTCGAGGGCTTCGGCCACCTCGTCCACCGGCTGGGCGATCCGCGGCACGCGCCGCTGCACGGGGCCGTCGCAGTGATCGCCTCCCCGACGAGCTGGGAGGTGGTCGAGGCCGACCTGGCCGCCCACGCCGCCGTGGGCGCCCGTCCGCCGAACGTCGACGCCGCCCTCGGCGCCCTCGCCTTCGTGGCGCGCGCCGAGCCGGGTGCCACCGAGGCGGTGTTCGCCCTGGCCCGCACCGCGGGCTGGTTGGCCCACGCCTTCGAGGAGGTCGACGAGCTGCCGCTGCGCTTCCGCGGCCGGACGATCCACCGGGGCCCGCGCTGACCTCCGGCGTGCCAGACCCCGGCCCGCCGGGCTACTGGCCGGTGGGCACCCAGTTGCCGTGGAAGCCGAGCGGCACGCGGGCCGGCAGGTGGACCCGTGCGATCGGGCCCTCGGCGGGGGCGGCGGCGTCGAGGACGACGAGCTCGCTGCGATCCGTGGAGCGGTCGTGCACGAGCGAGAGGTACCAGCCGTCGTCCTCGGCCGAGTCGGCGCCCCGCGGCACGAAGACGACCTCGCCGCCCGTGCGCCCCGGGCCCCACTCGACGACCTCGGTCGCGCCGGTGGCGCCGTCGTAGCGGACCATGGCGTTGGCCTCGAAGTCCACGGCGTCGTCGGAGACGGTGAGGCCGGTGGCCCAGCCGTAGCGGTGCGGACGGCCCACGAGGCGCTCGTCGACCCGGGGGAACTCGATGGCCCGGTCGTCGAGCTGCTCCTCGCGGACCTTGCCCGCGGCGCGGTCGATGGTCCAGCGCCAGAGCGTGGGCGGGCCCTCGTCGGGCCCGAGGCGGTTGCGGTCGAACATCCGGGGGTGGCGGACCACGTCGAGCACGACGTCGTCGCCGTCGTCGTGGGCGTTGAGCGGGTGGAAGACGTAGCAGGGCTCGACCTCGAACCACTGCACCTCGTCGGCCTGGCCGGCCTTGGGCAGCAGGCCGATGCGGGCGCCGTAGCCGTCGTCCCACCGGTACGGGAACCGGGTGCCGGCCATGGCGTCGTCGAGGTCGAACGTGACCGGCAGGTCGTAGAGGGCGACGAAGCGGTCGGTGATCGAGCAGTCGTGCACCATCGGCGCCCCGGGGACCGGGACGTCGGCGCGGTGGCGCACCCGGCCGTCGGTGCCGACGACGGTGTACTCGAGCACCTCGGGGCGGGCCCAGTAGTAGCTGACGGCGTGGAGCTCGCCGGTCCGCGGGTCGCGCTTCGGGTGGGCGGTGTAGCCGTGCGGCAGGGTGCCGTCGAGGTCGGAGAAGCACACCGTGTCGAGCTCGTCGGTGAGCTCCGCCGGGCGGCCGCCGGCCTCCACGATGGCAAGGGTGCGGCCGGCGTGGCCGATCACGTTGGTGTTGGCGGCCTCCATCCCGGCGAAGCGCTCGCCGGGCACGGGGTCCTCGCCGAGGGCCTGGCTCACGGCGGTCGAGCGGACCCAGCGGTTGCGGTACCACTCGGCCCGGCCGTCGCGCAGCCGGATGCCGTGCACCATGCCGTCGCCCGTGAACCAGTGGTACGTGGCCGGGTCGGTCGGGCCCATCGGGTTGGGGCCGTTGCGCAGGTACCGGCCGTCGAGCTCGGGCGGCAGCGTGCCGGTCACCGGCAGGTCGAACGCGGTGTGCTCCTCGGCGACGGGGGCGTACTCGCCGAGCAGGTAGCGGTTGGTCGGGGCGATCTCGGGGGCGACGTCGGTCATCGGGGCTCCTTGCCATAACGATGTTG
>DATAGR010000671.1:0-1659 GCA_036263575.1 Aquihabitans sp.
ACCGGGGGCGCCCCGACCGACCTGCACCCGGGCGGCGGCCGGCGGCGCCAGCGCGACGACCGCCTCGAGCGACGGCCGGTCGAGCACCACGACGTCGGCCTCGCCGAGCAGGCGGGCGGCCCGGCGGGTCAGCGAGCCGACCGTGCCGAGCCCGGCGCCGACGAGGTGCACGACGGGCGTCACGCGACCACCGCCGGGTCGTGGGCGGCGCGCCAGAGCGCGTTCAGGGCGGCGGCGGCGACGGCGCTGCCGCCGCGCTCGCCGACGTTGGAGATGGCGGGCAGGCCGCTGGCCCGGAGCGCGGCCTTGGACTCGGCGGCGCCGACGAACCCGACCGGCAGGCCGATCACCGCAGCGGGCGCGAACCGGCCGGCCGCCGCCAGCGAGACCGCCTCGACCAGCGCCGTCGGCGCGTTGCCGACCACGTGCACGGCCCCGGTCGGCCAGCGGTCGGCGGCCACCCGCACCGCCGCGGCCGAGATCGTCAGGTCGGGCTCGCCGGCGGCGCGGTCGGCGGCGGCCCGGGTCCGCCCCTCGGCCAGGAGGCTCACCGTCCCCGCCCGGCGCGTGGCCACCGCGACCATCTCGACGTCGGAGACGACCGGGGCGCCGTCGCGCAGGGCCCGCACGATCGCCGCGCACGTCGCCTCGTCGACCACGAGGCTGTCGGCGAAGGAGAGGTCGGCGCTGGCGTGGACCACCCGGGCCACGACGGCGCGGCTGAGCGGCGGCCACCGGTCGAGGTCGAGGCGCTCGCCGAGGATGCGGTAGCTCTCGGCCTCGATGGGGTGGACGGCGGTGCCCTCCAGTGCGGGCGTCGGCTCGGTCACCCGGCCACCTCCACGTCACCGGCGACCGGGTGGTGGCGGCTGGTCACCAGGCGCCCGGCGCCGTCCACCACCGTGTCGGCCGTGCCCACCAGCACCACCGAGCGCATCCCGGCCAGCGAGGGGTCGAGCGTCGCCAGGGTGGCCGCGTGCACCCGCTCGTCTCGGTCGCCGGCCGCCGTCACCACCGCCATCGGGGTCTCACCGGGGAGCACCTCGGCCAG
The DNA here is from genome assembly GCA_036263575.1 of Aquihabitans sp. Lineage (GTDB taxonomy): Bacteria > Actinomycetota > Acidimicrobiia > Acidimicrobiales > Iamiaceae > Aquihabitans. The sequence goes on from DATAGR010000671.1 coordinate 1,052, forward strand.
CACCGCGACGGCGCGCGCCAGGTGGTCGGGCCGGCCCTTCGACCGCGGGTTGTAGAGGGCGAGGGCCAGGCCGCTGCCGGCGGCGGCTCGCAGCTGGGCCTCGATGCGGGCCCACGGCGTCAGCAGGTCCGAGAGCGTGATGGCGGCGTGGGCGCCGGCCAGCGGCGCGCCGGCAGCCGCGGCGGCGGCGTGGGCCGCGGTGACGCCGGGTACGACCTCGACGAAGATCGGCGGGGCGCCCAGGTCCCCGGCGTCGAGGGCGGCGTCGAGCGCGGTCGACGCCATGCCGAAGACGCCGGCGTCGCCCGACGACACCAGCGCCACGCGCCAGCCCGCCACCGCCAGGGCGACCGCGACGGCGGCCCGCTCGGACTCGGCGCCCATCGTGGATCGGACGACGCGCTGGTCGGGCCGGAGCAGGCCGGCCACCGCGTCGACGTACGGCCCGTAGCCCACCACCGCGTCGGCACCGCGCACCGCGGCGACGGCGGCCGGGGTCCGGTGGGCGGCGCCGCCGGGACCGAGCCCCACGACGACCAGGCGGCCCGCGGCCGGGCGAGCGGCGGCCGCGGCGACGGCGGCGGTGGCGGTCGGCCCCTTCTGCTTGG
>DATAGR010000672.1:0-3504 GCA_036263575.1 Aquihabitans sp.
CACCGCCGCCCTCCACCCCGACGACCTGGCCGGCGTCGTGGTGGTCGACTCGCCGGTGATCGCGGTGGACCAGGAGGTCGGCGCAGCTCAGGCGGGCCAGGCCTTCGGCGTGCCGCGCGTGTACCCCACGCTCGACGACGCCCTCGCCCGGTTCCGCACCGTCCCGCCGCAGCGCCACTACCTGCCGTACGTCCTCCGGCACGTGGCCCGCCGGTCGGTGCACGAGGTGCCGGGCGGGTGGAGCTGGAAGTTCGACCACAACCTGTTCAGCGCGTTCACCGGCCACATCCGCAACGTCGCGGTGCCGTACCTGCCGCAGGTGCGCTGCCGCTTCGCCCTCCTCCGGGCCGAGCACGGCCTGGTCACGCCCGACATCGGTGCGTCGATGTACGAGGCCCTCGGCCGCAACGCCCCGGTGGTGGAGATCCCCGAGGCCGGCCACCACGGCATGCTCGACCAGCCGCTGGTGCTCACCACCGCTATCCGCGCCCTGTTGGCCGACTGGGACCACTCGACGCCGCGACGGCGCGCCCTCGCCGACTGAGCGGGACCGGGCAACGGGTTCCGGGGCGCACCGGGGCGGCCGGTAGGTTGGCGCTCCCATGGCTCGAGCGAAGTACCAGGCCCCGAAGGGCACGCAGGACGTGCTGCCGCCGGTGTCGGCCCGCTGGGAGCGCCTGCTCGCCACCTACGCCTCGGTGGTCGGGCGCGCCGGCTACGGCCTCCTGCAATCGCCGATGTTCGAGGACATCGGCGTCTTCCAGCGGGAGTCCGAGGGCGCCGACGCGGTGCGCAAGGAGATGTACGACTTCACCGACAAGGGCGGTCGCCACGTCGCCCTGCGGCCGGAGGGCACGGCCTCGGCGGTGCGGGCGTTCGTGCAGCACCAGCCGCCGGTGCCGTGGAAGGTCTGGTACGCCACGCCGGCCTTCCGCTACGAGCGGGCCCAGGCCGGGCGCTACCGCCAGCACCACCAGGTCGGCCTCGAGGTGATCGGCTCGGCCGACCCCGACGTCGACGTCGAGGTCATCTCGCTCGGCTCGGAGCTCCTCGCCGCCCTCGGACTGCGGCAGGTCGAGCTGCTGCTGAACACCATGGGCACCCCGGCCGACCGCGTCGCCTACGTCGAGGTCCTGCGGGCCTGGCTGGCCGAGCGCCGCGACGAGCTCGACGAGGCCGACCGCGAGAAGGTCGACACCCACCCCATGCGGGTCCTCGACTCCAAGGGACGTGGCACCCAGGCCGTCGTCGCCCACGCGCCCGCCATCGCGGACCACCTCTCGCCCGAGAGCGAGGCCCACTTCGCCCGTGTGCGCGCGGGCCTGGAGGCCCGGGGCATCGCCCACACCCTCGCCCCCCGCCTCGTGCGGGGCTTCGACTACTACACCCACACGACGTTCGAGTTCGTGCCGACCCTGGTCGACAACGCCCAGGCCACGATCCTCGGCGGCGGCCGCTACGACGGCCTGGTGGCCGAGCTGGGCGGCCCGCCCACGCCCGGCATCGGCTTCGGCTCGGGCATCGAGCGGCTGCTGATCGCGTGCGACGCCGAGGGCACGTTCCCGGCGCCCGAAGCGGCGATCGACGTGTTCGTCATCGACGTCACGGGCGGCGCCGAGGCCCGGGACCTCACCGCCGAGCTGCGGGCCGCCGGCATCCGCTGCGACCGGGCGTTCGACCAGCGCAGCATGAAGTCCCAGATGAAGGCGGCCGACCGCTCCGGCGCGGCGGTCGCCGTGATCGTCGGCGAGCAGGAGCAGGCCGACGGCACCGCCACCGTCCGACCCCTCCGCCACGCGTTCGACGCCACCGACCAGCGCGACCAGCAGGCGGTGCCGCGCACCGGCCTCGTCGCCCACCTCCGAGACGCCCTCAGCAAGGAAGCAACCGAATGACCCAGCCCGTGACCCTGCGAACCGACCGCTGCGGGGAGCTGGGCGAGGACCGCATCGGCGACGGAGTCGCACTCTGCGGATGGGTGGCCAAGCGCCGCGACCACGGCGGGGTCGCCTTCATCGACCTGCGCGACGCCAGCGGCGTCGTCCAAGTGGTGATCCACGACGAGGCGGTCGCCGGGCCGCTCCGGTCGGAGTTCTGCCTGCGCGTCGTCGGCACCGTCACCCGGCGCCCCGAGGGCAACGACAACCCGGCCCTGACCACCGGCACGGTGGAGGTGGAGGCCACCACGGTGGAGGTCCTGAGCGAGTCGGCCGTGCTGCCGTTCCCCATCGAGGAGCACGAGACCACGCCGGTGTCCGAGGAGGTCCGCTACAAGTACCGGTACCTCGACCTGCGCCGGGCCCACTCGGCCGCCGCCATCCGCCTCCGCAGCGACGTCAACCACGCCGCCCGCTCCGTCCTGCTCGGCGAGGGGTTCGTCGAGGTCGAGACGCCGACGCTCACCCGCTCCACGCCCGAGGGCGCCCGTGACTTCGTGGTGCCGGCGCGCCTCCAGCCGGGGTCGTGGTATGCCCTGCCCCAGAGCCCGCAGCTGTTCAAGCAGCTGCTCATGGTGTCGGGCCTCGAGCGCTACTTCCAGATCGCCCGCTGCTATCGCGACGAGGACTTCCGGGCCGACCGCCAGCCCGAGTTCACCCAGCTCGACGTCGAGATGAGCTTCGTGGTCGAGGACGACGTCATCGCCCTCGCCGAGCGGATCGTGACGGCCCTCTGGCGCCTGGTCGGCCACGAGGTCGAGCTGCCCATCCCGCGCCTCACCTACGCCGAGGCCATGCGCCGCTTCGGCTCCGACAAGCCCGACTTGCGCTTCGGCGTGGAGCTGGTCGACTGCACCGAGTACTTCGCCGGCACGTCGTTCGGCGTGTTCCAGGCGCCCTACGTCGGGGCCGTCGTGATGCCGGGCGGCGCCGGCCAGTCCCGCAAGCAGCTCGACGGGTGGCAGGACTGGGCCAAGGCCCGTGGCTCCCGCGGCCTGGCCTACGTGCTGGTGGGCGACGACGGCGAGCTGAAGGGGCCCGTCGCCAAGAACCTCTCCGACGACGAGCGCGACGCCATCGCCTCGTTCGTGGGCGCCGACCCGGGTGACTGCATCTTCTTCGGGGCCGGCGCCGAGCGGTCGGCGCGGGCGCTCCTCGGCGCGGCGCGCCTCGAGATCGGGCGCCGCTGCGGGCTCATCGACGACGCCGCCTGGGCCTTCACGTGGGTCGTCGACGCCCCGCTCTTCGAGCCCGCCGGCGAGACCGACGACGTCGCCGTCGGCAGCGGGGCCTGGACCGCGGTCCACCACGCGTTCACGTCGCCCAAGCCCGAGAGCCTCGACACCTTCGACACCGACCCGGGCTCGGCCCTCGCCTACGCCTACGACATCGTCTGCAACGGCAACGAGATCGGTGGTGGCTCGATCCGCATCCACCGGCCGGACGTCCAGTCCCGCGTGTTCGAGGTCATGGGCCTCGGCCCCGAGGAGGCCGAGGAGAAGTTCGGCTTCCTGCTCGAGGCCTTCCGGTACGGCGCCCCGCCCCACGGCGGCATCGCCTTCGGCTG
>DATAGR010000673.1:0-7473 GCA_036263575.1 Aquihabitans sp.
CGCCAGGTCGTGGCTGGGCTGGGCCGCGGCGTGGATCACGAGGTCGTAGCCACCGTTGGCGAACGTCCGCAGCACGCCCTCGCGGTCCCGGATGTCGACGTCGAGGTGCGTGTAGCGCTCGCACGACGACTCGAGGCGCTGGCGGTTCCAGGTCGTGTCGCCCCGGGGCCCGAAGAAGTCGGCCCGGCCGTTGTTGTCGATGCCGTCGACGGCGAAGCCGAGCCGGTCGAACGACTCGACGGCCTCGGACCCGATGAGCCCGGCCGACCCGGTGACGAGGACCTTCACCGGAGGCCGTCGGGGTGGGAGGGGCGTCGGGGCACGAGCGTCGATGCTACCCGCGGCCCTGCGCCGGCCCACGGCCGCGGCGCCCGCCCCGCCGGCGTCGCAGGTGGGCGCGGCGGCGGTCGACGAGCGGCCACACTTGGCCCGTGGAGCGAACCCGACGGGTGGCCGTCACGGTGGAGCAGTGCTGGCACCGCGTGCCCGGGGGCACGGCCACCTCGATCCTCGGCACGCTGCGCGCGCTGGCCGAGCGCGACGACCTCGAGCTGGTCGGCGTCGCCGCCCGGCACGCCGAGCCGCCGCCCGCGCCGTTCGTGCCGCCGGTGCCGGTGGCCCACCTCCCGCTGCCGCGCCTGGCCCTCTACGAGGCCTGGCACGCCGTGCGGTGGCCGGCGGTGGAGCGGGCCACGGGTCCGGTCGACGTGGTGCACGCGACGGCCATCGCCGTGCCGCCCAGCCGGGCGCCGCTGGTGGTGACCGTCCACGACCTCGCGTTCCTCGCCGAGCCGGGCCATGCCACCCGCCACGGGAACCGCTTCTTCCGGCGGGGGACCGAGCTGGCCCGGCGCCACGCCCGCCTCGTGCTCGTGCCCTCGGAGGCGACCGCCCAGGAGTGCCGCGACGCCGGCTTCGACCCGGCGCGCCTGCGCATCGTGCCGTGGGGCGTCGACGGGCGCCCGGCGACGGACGACGAGGTGGCCTCGGCCCGCGCCCGCCACGGCCTGGACCGGCCCTTCGTGCTGTTCGTCGGCACCATCGAGCCCCGCAAGAATCTGGCCACGGTGCTCGCCGCGGTGGCGACGTTGGCCGGCCGCGAGGTCGATCTGGCCCTGGTCGGCCCCGAGGGCTGGAACGAGGACCTGGAGCGCCACCTGCGCTCCCTCGACGGCACCGGCATCCGGGCCCGGCGCCTCGGGTTCGTCGCCCCCTCCGAGCTGCCGGCGCTCTACGCGGCGTGCGCCGCGTTCTGCTTCCCCAGCCTCCGCGAGGGGTTCGGGATGCCCGTGCTGGAGGCGATGGCCCAGGGCGCTGCCGTGGTCACCTCGGCGGGCACGGCCACCGCCGAGGTCGCCGGCGACGACGCCCTCCTCGTCGACCCGCGCGACGCGACGGCGGTCGGCGATGCCCTCGCTCGCATCCTCGACGACCCCGCCCTGGCTCGGCGCCTGGGCGATGGCGGGCGGCGGCGGGCCGCCACCTACACGTGGGAGCGCACCGCGGCCCTGACCGCCGAGGCCTACGCCGAGGTCGCGTCGTGAGCGCCACGGGCACCGGGGACGCCGGGAGCAGCACCGGCGGAGGGGCGCCGCTGCACGTCGGGGTCAACCTCCTCTGGCTCGTCCCCGGCGTGGTGGGCGGGAGCGAGGAGTACACGACCCGCCTGCTGCGCGCCCTCCACGAGGCGTCGCCGCCGGACCTGCGCCTCACCCTGTTCGCGCTGGCCCCGTTCGCCGAGGCCCACCCCGACCTGGCCCAGGCGTTCCCGACGGCCACCGTCGACCTCGACGGTCGGCGCCGGCCCCAGCGCGTCGCAGCCGAGGCCACCTGGTTGGCGCGGGAGGCCCGGCGCCACGGCGTCGACCTGCTCCACCACGCCGGCGGCGTGGTCCCCCCAGGACCGGTCGGCCGGGTGCCCGTCGTGCTCACGATCCACGACCTGCAGCCGCTGCTGGAACCCCGCAACTTCTCGAAGGTCAAGCGCAGGTGGCTGGCCGCCATGCTGCCCCGCTCCGCCGCCCGGGCCCGCCTCGTCCTGACGCCGAGCGACCCGGCCTCCACCTCGGTGGTCGAGCACCTGGGCGTGCCCGCCGACCGGGTCCGGACCGTCCCCCACGGCGTGGAGCCGCCGGCGCCCGTGGACCCCGCCCGCCTCGAGCGGGTGCGGGAGCGCTACCACCTCGGCGCCCGGTCGGTGCTGTACCCGGCCATCACCTATCCCCACAAGGACCACGTCACGCTGCTGCGCGCCTTTGCCCGCCTCGCCGGCGACCGGCCCGACCTGACCCTGGTCCTGACCGGCGGCCCCGGCCCGAGCGAGGCGGAGGTGGCCGCCGCGGTCCGGGCCACGGGCGTCGGCGAGCAGGTGCGCCGCACCGGCCGGGTGCCGTGGGACGACCTGGACGCCCTCTACGAGCTGGCCACCGTGGTCGCCGTGCCGAGCCGGTTCGAGGGCTTCGGGGCGCCCGCGCTGGAGGCGATGGCGGCCGGCACGCCCGTCGTGGCCGCCGACGCCACCGCCCTCCCGTGGGTGGTGGGCGACGGCGGTCGCCTGGTGGCACCGGGCGACGTCGACGGCTGGGCGGCGGCCCTCGCCGCCGTGGTGGACGACCCCGCCGAGCAGGCGCGCCTGGCCGCCGTCGGCCGCCGTCGGGCGACGGCGTTCACGTGGTCTCGTGCAGCGTCCGCGCTCGCCGACGGCTACCGGATCGCCGCCGGACGGCGGGTCGACGCCGCCAGCTGAGCGCCCGTGACCCGGAGCACCACCCGGGGGCAGGTAGCGTGCCCGGCCATGGCATCGTCATCTTCGGCCAAGAAAGTCGCGCGCGTCGCCGCCCGGAGCGGCGGTGGGGCCAAGGCGGGCAAGCAGGCGGCGTGGATCTTCCCGGTCGCCATCGGGCTCATCGTGGTGCTGGGCATCGGCGTGGTGGTCTACGCCCGGTCCGAGAACGCCGGCGGCAACGACAACAGCACGCCGCCGCGGGCCCAGCTGGCCGAGGGCGAGCCCTTCGACCACTGGCACGCCGCCTTCTCGATCAACGCCTGCGGCAAGGAGGAGCCCCCGCCGAACGACGTCGAGGCCGACCTCCTCGGCATCCACACCCACGGCGACGGCCTGATCCACATCCACCCCTTCGCCACCCGCGCCTCGGGGCGCAACGCCACGCTGAAGCGCTTCTTCGACCAGGTCGGCCTGAAGGTCACCGACGAGGGCTTCGAGACCGCCGACGGCCGGGTCTTCAAGGAGGGCGAGACCACGTGCGGCGGCGAGCCGGCGGAGCTGATCCTGGCCCACTGGGAGGACGCCCGGACGGCCGGCTCCTCCGAGCCCGACCAGATCGTGACCGAGGACTTCCCGAGCGTGCGCCTGAGCGAGGACCTCGGCGCCTACACGCTCGCCTTCGTGCCCGAGGGCGACCGGGAGGTCCCGGCGCCGTCCGCCTCGGCGCAGATCGAGGAGCTGGGCGCGGCCGACGGCGGCACGACCCAGTCGGACGCCCCCGAGAGCCAGGACCCCTCGGCCACGGTGCCCGAGGGGTCGACGCCGGAGGGCAGCACGCCCGAGGGCAGCACCCCCGAGGGGACGACGCCGGAGGGCAGCACACCGGAGGAGGGCGCGGCCACCACGGCGCCCGCCTCCAGCACGCCGACCACCGCGGCGGCCGGCGGGTGAAGGCGGTCGTCCTGGTCGGCGGCTTCGGCACGCGGCTCCGACCGCTCACCCTCACCACCCCCAAGCAGATGCTCCCGATCCTGCACCGCCCGATGATCGAGCACGTGCTCGAGCACCTGGCGAGCCACGGCATCGACGAGGCCGTGCTGTCCATGGGCTACCGCCCCGACGCCTTCGCCGACGCCTACGCCGACGGCACGTGCGCCGGCGTGAAGCTGCACTACGCCATCGAGCCCGAGCCCCTGGACACCGCCGGCGCCATCCGCTTCGCCGCCCTCCACGCCGGGATCACCGATCGGTTCCTCGTCGTGAACGGCGACGTCCTGACCGACCTCGACCTCGGGGCCCTCGTGGCCTTCCACGAGGAGCACGGCGGCGAGGGCAGCATCGCCCTGCACCGGGTCGAGGACCCGTCGGCGTTCGGCGTCGTCCCCACCGACGCCGACGGCCGGGTCGAGGCGTTCGTCGAGAAGCCGCCGCGCGACGAGGCCCCGACCGACCTCATCAACGCCGGCACCTACGTGTTCGAGCCCTCGGTGCTCGACCGCATCGCCGACGGCCGCAAGGTCTCGATCGAGCGCGAGGTCTTCCCCGCCATGGTCGCCGACGGCGTCCTGTACGCCATGTCGGGCGACACGTACTGGATCGACACCGGCACGCCGCCCAAGTACCTCCAGGCCCAGATGGACCTCCTCCGCGGCCTGCGGGGCGAGAAGGTGGACGGCGTCCACCCGGGGGCCGAGGTCGCGCCCGACGCCGTGGTCGCCCGGTCCGTCGTCGGCGAGGGCGCGGTGATCGAGGCCGGCGCCCAGGTGCGCGGCTCGGTCGTGATGCCGGGCGCCCGCATCGGCAGCGGCGCGGTGGTCGAGCGGGCCATCGTGGGCCGCGGGGCCGAGGTCGGCGCCGGCGCCAGGGTCGACGACGTGGCCGTGTTGGGTGACCGCGCCTCCGTGGGGGCAGGGCTGCGCGTCTCCGGCGGCATCGTCGGCGTCGACGAACACCTCGACCCCCCTGCCACGAAAGGCCCCTAGGAATGCGTGCCCTGGTCACCGGCGGCGCCGGCTTCATCGGATCCACCCTCGTCGACCGGTTGCTCGCCGAGGGCCACGAGGTCGACGTGGTCGACGACCTCTCCACCGGGTCGCTCGCCAACCTGGCCGACGCCCGGTCGAACCCCGACCACGCGGTCCCGCTCCATCGCCTCGACATCCGCGACGACGCGGTCGTCGAGCTGATCGAGCGGCGCCGGCCCGAGGTCATCTTCCACCTCGCCGCCCAGATCGACGTGCGCGTCTCGGTGGCCGACCCGGTCCGCGACGCCATGATCAACGTCATCGGCAGCCTCCACGTGCTCGAGGGCGCCCGCCGGGCCGGCACGCGGAAGGTCGTGTTCGCGTCGAGCGGCGGCACGATCTACGGCGACCCCGGCGGCGACGCGCTGCCGATCAAGGAGTCGCAGGCCCAGCAGCCGATCTCGCCCTACGGCGTGGCCAAGAAGGTCGTGGGCGACTACCTCTTCGCCTACCGCGAGCTCCACGCCCTGGAGTACACGGCGCTGGCCCTCGCAAACGTGTACGGCCCCCGCCAGGACCCCCACGGCGAGGCCGGCGTGGTCGCCATCTTCGCCGGGCGCCTCCTCGCCGGCGAGCGGTGCAAGGTCTTCGGCGACGGCGAGCAGACCCGCGACTACGTCTTCGTCGACGACGTCGTCGACGCCTTCGTGCGGGCCGCCGACAAGGGCAGCGGGCTGGTCCTCAACATCGGCACCGGCGTCGAGACCTCCGTCAACCACCTCTACGCCACCATGGCGGAGGTCGCCGGCGTCGACCAGGCGCCCGAGAAGGCCCCGGCGCGGGGCGGCGAGGTGCCCCGCTCGGCCCTCGACGCCAGCCGGGCCGGCATCCACCTCGGTTGGAAGCCGTGGACGGACCTGGCCACCGGCAGCGGTGCGGTCCTCGAGTACTTCCGCCAGCGCCAGCCCTGAGCTAGCTGTAGATCCCATCCACGTTCGTCAGAACGGGCTCCTTGAGGATTGGGGGTGCGACCCACCCTCACCTCAAGGAGACCCGTGAAGCTTCACGGTAACGCCCGTCTGACTCCCCATGGCCGGACGCTGATGTGCCGCCGCGTGCGCAGCGAAGGCTGGACCATCGCCGAGGCCGCCGCTGCGGCTGGCTGTTAGGAAAGGACCTGTTTCCGCTGGCTCGAGCGTTTCGACGCCGGGGAGCCCATGACCGACCGGTCCTCGGCACCCCACCACGTGCCGGGCCGGACCTTGCCCGAAACAGAACGACTCATCGAGCAGCTTCGTCGGCTGCGCTGGACCTCAACGCGCATCGCCGCCGAGCTCGACCTGGCGACATCGACGGTCTGCGCCGTGCTCAAGCGCATCGGCCTCAACAAGCTCTCGCGCCTCGAGCCTCCGGAGCCGCCGAACCGGTACTGCCGTCGCCATCCTGGCGAGCTGCTCCACGTCGACGTGAAGAAGCTCGGCCGGTTCGGCCAGGCCATCGCGTCACCGGGCGCGGTCCGGGCAACCACAACCACAACGTCGGTTGGGAGGCCGTGCACGTCTGCGTCGATGACACCAGCCGCCTCGCCTACGTCGAGATCCTTGCCAACGAGACCGCCGAGACCTCGATCGGGTTCCTCGACCGGGCGGTCGCCTGGTTCGCCCACCACGGCATCACCGTCGAGCGCGTGATGACCGACAACGGCTCGCCCTACCGGTCAGCGAAGTGGGCAGCATGGTGCGCCGACCACGACATCCGCCACCTCCGCACCCGCCCCTACCGGCCCCGCACCAACGGCAAGGCCGAGCGGTTCATCCAAACGATGCTGCGCGAGTGGGCCTACGCCGCGACCTACCAGAGCTCGATGCACCGAGCGAACGTGCTGCCGGCCTGGCTCGGCTACTACAACAACAAACGTCCACACAGCGCCCTCGGCCACAAGACCCCCGCCAGCCGCATCGAGCGGACTGACTAACGCTGTTGGGATCTACAGCTAGCCGGCGGTCTCCGGCAGGTTGGCGAGGCACTGCTTGCAGTCGAAGAAGTCGTCCGGGTCGAAGGCGAGCGTCGTCGACCGGACGTGGTTGCGGGTGAGGCCGCACGCGGTGCGGGACCGGAGCCCGATGGCGTGGCGGCGGTTGTCGAAGTTGTCGTAGGCGCGGTAGACGGCGAGCTCCATGCCGGGCGCCTACCCCACCGCCGCGCTCAGGCAGCCCACGTGAGGCGGCCGTCGTGGAGGAAGCGCCGGCGGGCCGCCGGTTCGCGGAGGCCGAAGCGCCCCCACGCCCACCAGGCGACGGCCACCCCCGCCAGCTCCAGCAGCAGCGACACGGCGAGGTGGTCGACCTCCGGGATCTGACCGGAGGCGAACCCGCCGGCGAAGGGCCACCAGAACGAGTCGGTGCGGGTGAACGACCCGTCGAGCACGAGGTGGCACAGCAGCCCGATCGGCACGCCGAGGAGGCGACGCCGCAGCACCCGTCGGCTGCTCGTGGCCAGGACCACGGCCACGAGCACGGCGACGCCGCCCGCCAGGGAGTGCAGCACGCGGGGCCCGCCGAGCGCGGCCTCGGCGACGGGCAGCACCGAGCCGAGGATGACGGTGCGGTGGTCGATCGCCGGGCTGCTGAACACGATGGTCACCAGCACGACCGAGCACGCCGCGAACCAGATCAGCACGAGGACCCGGTCAAGCACGGGGACCCGGTCAGGCACGGGGACCCGGTCAAGCACGGGGACCCGGTCAACACGGGGACCCGGTTAACACGAGGACCCGGTCAACAC
>DATAGR010000674.1:0-8439 GCA_036263575.1 Aquihabitans sp.
CCCCTCCGAGATCACGCGATCCCGGGTACGCGCACGACCGTCGCCCCCAACTACGACCCGCTCCCGATCGAGGTCGTGTCCGGCGACGGCGCATGGGTGCGCGATCGCAGCGGCACCCGCCACCTCGACCTGCTCGCCGCGTACTCCGCGCTGAACTTCGGCCACCGCCACCCCCGGCTCGTCGCCGCCGCCCACCGCCAGCTGGATCAGCTGACGCTGACGAGCCGGGCCTTCTCCCACGACCTCCTCGCGCAGTTCTGCGATCGCCTGGCCGCCCTGACCGGGCTCGACCTCGTCCTGCCGATGAACACCGGCGCCGAGGCGGTCGAGACGGCGATCAAGGCCGCCCGACGCTGGGGCCACGTCACCGGTCGCGTCGCCGACGGCGAGGCGACGATCGTGGTCTGCCAGGGGAACTTCCACGGCCGCACGACGACGATCGTCTCCTTCTCCGACGACGATGTCGCACGGAGCGGCTTCGGGCCCTTCACCCCCGGCTTCGTGGCCGTGCCGCACGGGGACGCCGCCGCCCTGCGCGACGCCATCGACGATCGGACGGTGGCGTTCCTGGTCGAACCCGTGCAGGGGGAGGCGGGGGTGGTGCCACCGCCCGCCGGCTACCTGGCCGAGGTGCGCCGCACCTGCGACGAGGCCGGGATCTTGTTCATGGCCGACGAGATCCAGTCCGGGCTCGGGCGCACCGGGGCGACGTTCGCCTGCGACCACGCCGGCGTGCGCCCGGACGTGATGATCCTCGGCAAGGCCCTCGGCGGCGGGATCGTGCCCCTCTCGGCGGTGGCGTCCCGCGCCGACGTGCTCGACGTGCTCACCGCGGGGCGCCACGGGTCCACCTTCGGGGGCAACCCCCTCGCGTGCGCGATTGGGCTCGAGGTCATCGCCCTGCTCGAGTCGGGCGCGCCGCAGGAGGCGGCCCGCGTGCTCGGCGCCCGCATGCGGGACCGCCTCCTCGACCTGCAGGGCGACGCGCTCCGGACCGTCCGCACCGCCGGCCTCTGGGCCGGCCTCGACATCGACCCCCGCCGTGGCTCGGGCCGCTGGCTCTGCGAGCAGCTCCTCGATCGACGCGTGCTCGCCAAGGAGACCCACGGGTCCACCATCCGCCTCGCCCCGCCGCTCGTCATCGAGCCCGACGACCTCGACTGGGGCCTCGACCAGCTCGCCGCGGTGCTGGCATGAGCGACGCACGGCTCGTCGACGAGGCCGTCGCCCTCGCCACCGAGCTGGCGCACGAGGCCGCCGCGGCCGAGACGCGCCGGAGCCGCCGTCGACGCCGCCGCCTCGCTCGCCTGATCCACGATCCCGACGGCCTGCCGCTCGCCCTGGGCCTGACCGACGAGGTCGTGCGCATCGCGGACGACGCGCGGGCCGGCCGACGCCTGGCCGCCATCGTCGACGCCGGCATCCCCGCCTCGCTCACCACGTTCGACCGGCTCGGCCTGCGGCTCGCCGCCGTGTTCGCACCGCGCATGCCCTCGGTCGTGCTGCCGCTGGTCCGCCTCCGGATACGGGCCGAGGCCCGTGGCCTCGTCCTCCCGGCCGAGCCGCGGCGGCTGGGCCGCCACCTGGCGCGACGCCAACGGGAGGGGATGGAGCTCAACGTCAACCTGCTGGGCGAGGCCGTCCTCGGCCGGCAGGAGGCCGATCTCCGCCTCGATGCGATCCGCCGCCTCGTTCGCCGCCCCGATGTCGACCACGTGTCGGTGAAGCTGTCCGCCGTCACCTGGCGCCTGAGCGCGCTCGCCTTCGACCAGACCGTGGACCACGTCGTGGAACGCCTCGGGCCGCTCTTCGCCGATGCCGAGCGCCACGACACGCTCGTCAACCTCGACATGGAGGAGTACCGGGACCTCTGGCTGACGACGGAGGCCTTCGGGCGCCTGGTCGCCGCCCACCCCGAGGTTCGGGCCGGGATCGTGCTCCAGGCCTACCTGCCCGATGCCGTCGACGCGCTCGAGCAGCTCGCCGAGCTCGGTCCGTTGGTCAAGATCCGGCTGGTGAAGGGCGCGAACCTCGCCATGGAGCGGGTCGACGCCGAGCTCCACGGCTGGCCGCAGGCGCCCTACGCCACCAAGGCCGAGGTCGACGCCTCCTACAAGCGGCTGCTCGAACGAGCCCTGCAGGGGACGGTGCGCATCGGGGTGGGCAGCCACAACCTCTTCGACGTGGCGTGGGCGCTGACCCTCGCGCGCCACCACGACGCCGGAGCACGCCTGGACATCGAGATGCTCGAGGGCATGGCCGAGGCCGAGGCCCAGGCGCTCCGCCGCCGCGGCCACGCCCCGCGGCTGTACACCCCGATCGTGCACCGACGGGACTTCGACGCGTCGATCGCGTACCTGGCCCGACGCCTCGAGGAGAACACCCAGTCCGGGAACTTCCTCCGCGAGGCCTTCGACCTCGACCCGGCGGGGGAGGCGTGGCGCACCCAGGAAGCGGCCTTCCGTCGATCGGTCGAGGCCCGCCACGACATCGACACCTCGCCTCGCCGACCCCAGGACCGCCGTGGGCCCGAGGTCCCGGCGGCCGCCGGCGATCGGTTCGCCAACGAGCCCGACACCGACTTCAGCCTCGCGGCCAACCGGGCGTGGATCGCCGAGCACCTCGCCCGACCCGACGTCCCCTCCGTCGACGGCCCGGGCCCCGTGCGCCCGGGCATCGACCCGTCCACGGGCGCCGACCTCTACCAGTGGCACGCGGCGCCAATCGCCGAGGTCGATCGGGCGCTCGTCAGCGCTCGCGAGGCGGGCCGGCGGTGGTGCGAGCGCCCGGCTCCGGACCGCGTCGCGGTCCTCCGGCGGTGCGCCGAGGCGTTCGCAGCCCGGCGCGGTCACCTGATCGCCGTCGCGATCCACGACGGCGGGAAGACGGTGGGCGAGGCGGACACCGAGGTCTCGGAGGCCATCGACTTCGCCCGCTACTACGCCTGCTCGGCCCTCGAGGTGGCGGAGCTGGAGCGCGACGGGTTGCGGTTCACGCCGCACCCCGTCGTGGCGGTCGTCCCGCCCTGGAACTTCCCCGTCGCCATCCCCGCCGGCGGCGCCATGGCGGCCCTCGCCGCCGGCTCGGCGGTCCTGCTCAAGCCCGCTCCCGAGACCGTCGCCTGTGCGGCGGCGATGGTCGAGGCCTGCTGGGACGCCGGGGTGCCGAGGGACGCCCTCCAGCTCGTGCCCTGCGACGACGACGAGGCCGGCCGCCACCTCGTGACGAGCGCCGACGCCGTCGTGCTCACCGGCGCGGTGGCCACCGCCCGCATGTTCCAGTCGTGGAAACCCACGATCCGCCTGCACGCCGAGACCAGCGGCAAGAACGCGATCGTCGTCTCGGTCGCGGCCGACCTGGACGCCGCGGTGCGCGACATCGTCCGGTCCGCCTTCGGACACGCCGGGCAGAAGTGCTCCGCCGCGAGCCTCGTCATCGCCGAGGCGGCGATCCACGACGACCCGCGCTTCCTGCGGCAGCTCGCCGACGCCACCCGCAGCCTCCACGTCGGCTCCGCCGCCGACCCGCGGACCGACGTCGGCCCGCTGATCCGACCGCCCGACGGCGACCTGAGGCGGGGCCTGACCACCCTCGAGCCCGGTGAGCGCTGGCTCGTGGAGCCGCGTGCGCTGGACGGGTCGGACCGGCTCTGGACCCCAGGCATCCGGACCGGTGTCCTCCCGGGCTCCTGGTTCCATCGCACCGAGTGCTTCGGCCCGGTGCTGGGCGTCATGCGCGCCCCGGACCTGGAGACGGCCGTGCGCTGGCAGAACGCCACGCCGTTCGGGCTCACCGGCGGGATCCAGTCGCTCGATCCCGGAGAGGTCGATCGCTGGACCGAGGCCGTCGAGGTGGGCAACGCCTACGTGAACCGCACCATCACCGGCGCCATCGTGGGCCGCCAGCCGTTCGGCGGATGGAAGTCGTCCGCCGTCGGCGCCACCGCGAAGGCGGGCGGGCCGGGCTACGTCATGTCGCTCGGGCGCTGGGAGGGGACCGGACCGTGCTCCTACTCGACGTGGTGGCCGCAGCTGGCCACGCCGAGGGACCCCCAGGCGATGCGGTCGGAGCGCAACCGCTGGTCGGTCCAGGCGCTGCCCACCGTCGCGGTGCGGTTCGGGACCGACGCGCCCGCCGGAACCCGGGAGCTGGTCGCCGAGGCGGCGGCCTGCACCGGCACCCGCCTGGTGCTGTCGTCGGCTGACGAGGAGGACGACGTCGCCTTCGCCGCCAGGATCCCGTCCCTCGGGGCCGACCGCCTTCGCCTGGTGGGCACCGTCGACGAGGCCGTCTGGCGGGCGGCCCACGAGTGCGGGCTGGACGTCGTCGACGCACCCGTCGTCGGCCATGGTCGGGTCGAGCTCCCCAGATGGGCACGGGAGCGGGTGGTCACCGAGGTGACCCATCGCTACGGCAACGTGCGACGGGCGGCGACGTCGACGACACGACGAGCCTGATCCGGCCTCCGGCCGATCCGAGGCCGACCGGCTTCTCGGCGGGTCGGCATGGGTGTGGCGCCAAGGACAGCAGTCGGATGACCGATGTCTGGATGCGCACCCGGCCCGATCATGTCGGTGCACCCCGAACACGACGATCGGACCTCCCATGACGACCGAGCACACGAACGCACCTGCCACCGCGAGTGATGCGCTGACCGGCACCCTCGAGCGCACCGAGCTCCAGCGCAGCGACTCCTCGATCCCTGGCCGAGCGATCATGCAGGTCGTCACAGACATCCCGTGCGGGGTGTCGTCGGGCTGGCACATCCACCCCGGCGAGGAGGTGGGCTACATCCTCGCCGGCACGGTCGAGATGCGGGATCGCAGGGCGACCGCCGCTCACGCTCCAGGCCGGCGATTGCTTCCTGATCCCGCCCGTCACGCCGCACGAGGCGAAGGACATCGGTCCGGGAACCGGTCGGATGCTCTCGACCTACATCGTGGACCCCGACGAGCCGCTGGCGACGTTCGTGAGCGCACCTCCGGACGCTGCTGTGTCGCCATGAACCGGTACGGGATCCACGCCGACAGGCAGGGCGAGACCAGGGCGCTGACCTGGCCCCGCTGCCCGCCGCGCCCGGCCGTCGCCCGTTGGGCGACGGTCCCGGGCTCGGCCTCAGCGAGCGTCGGACCCGGCCGCCTCGAGCACCATCTCGAGCGTCTCCGCTGGGTGCGACATGCCGACCACGTGCGATGCGCCCGGGATCTCCACGCTGCGCTTGGCGCCGGCTCGGTCGACCATGATGCGCTGGGCGCCGGCGGGGATGTTGCGGTCGAGCTCGCCCCAGATGAACCAGCTCGGCACCGACCGCCACAGCGGCTGGTCGCCCGAGGCCTCCCCGAGCGCCGACTCGGCGATCGGGCGCTGCGTGACCGCCATGACCCTCGCCTGCGCCTCGGGGAGATCGGCGCAGAACTGCTGGTGGTACTTCTCCTGGGCGATGTAGGTGTCGACGCTCCCGTCCGACTGGGGGATGCGCTCCAGCGTGGGCCCGAGCGTCCCGCCCGGGGCCAGGCCGGAGGCGTCAGCGCAGCTCTCGCCCGGATCGAGCGCGTAGCCGGCGACGAAGACCAGGCCGACGATGTCGCCGGTATCAGCCGGGACGTTCGTGAGCAGGGCGCCGCCGTACGAGTGCCCGACCAGCAGCACCGGCCCCTCGATGCTGCGCACCACGTCGGTGAGCGCCGCCGCATCGGACGCGATGCCCCGGCAGGGAACCGCCCACGCGATGACGCGATGCCCTCGAGCCAGGAGGGGATCGATGACGTCGTTCCAGCTCGACGACTCGGCGTAGGCACCGTGGACGAGGACGATGGTGGGGTTCATGGCTGCTCCTTGGTCGGGGTTCCACCAAACCCTCCACGAGATCGGCAGCCGCGGCATCAGTCAGATGACTCGACGGCCCACCGGCCCCGGCGTCGAGCCGGTCACGGCACGCTGCAGCCGCGGCCACGAGCCGGTCCGCCGCTGTCGGGGTACCGTCGCCGTCGTGGAACCGCCTGTTCGGAGCGCGTCGGGGCACCGCCCCGACACGCCGCTCGGGCTGCCGCCCGGGATCGAGGCGTGCCTGTTCGACGTCGACGGCGTGCTGACGAAGACGGCCACGGTGCACGCGGCGGCGTGGAAGGAGATGTTCGACGCCTACCTCACCGCTCGCGCCGAGCGCGACGGCGGCACATCGCAGCCGTTCTCCGACGACGACTACAACCGCTACGTCGACGGTCGGCTCCGCCAGGACGGCGTGCGGGCGTTCCTCGAGTCGAGGGGCATCGAGCTGGAGGAGGGCGCACCCGACGACCCGCCCGAGGCCGAGACCGTCTTCGGCCTCGGCACGCGCAAGAACGACCTGGTGCTCGCCATCATCGAGCGCGACGGCGTCGAGCGCTACGAGGGGTCGGCCCGCTACGTCGAGGCGGTGCGCGACGCGGGTCTCGCCCGAGCGGTCGTGTCGGCCAGCCGGAACTGCGAGGCCGTCCTCGCCAGCGCGGGCATCGACCACCTCTTCGACGTGCGGATCGACGGCGTCGTGGCCGACGACCGGGGGCTGCGCGGCAAGCCGGCCCCCGACTCGTTCCTGGCCGCCGCCGAGGCGCTCGGCGTGGACCCGGCGCGAGCCGCCGTCTTCGAGGACGCGCTCGCCGGGGTCGAGGCCGGACGGGCCGGCGCCTTCCGCTGGGTCGTCGGCGTCGACCGGGTGGGCCAGGCGGCCGAGCTGGCACGGCAGGGCGCCGACGACGTGGTCGCCGACCTCGACGAGCTGCTCGGTGCGTGACGTGACGCCCGGACGCTTCGAGGTCTCGCCGTGGACCGTGCTGGAGCGCGAGCTCGACCACGACCGCCTGGCCGAGGCCGAGTCGATCTTCGCCCTCGCCAACGGCCACATCGGCCTGCGCGGCAACCTGGAAGAGGGCGAGCCGCACGGGATCCCCGGCACGTACCTCAACGGCTACTTCGAGAGCGTGGCGCTGCCCTACGCGGAGGGGGGCTACGGGTACCCTTCGGAGGGGCAGACGCTCATCGACGTCACCAACGGGAAGCTGCTGCGCCTGCTCGTCGACGACGAGCCCCTCGACGTGCGGCTGGGCACGACCGGACGCCACGAGCGCGAGCTGGACCTGCGCGAGGGCGTCCTCCGCCGCGACGTGAACTGGACCTCGCCGGCGGGTCAGACCGTGGAGGTCCGGACCACCCGGCTCGTGTCGTTCGCGCAGCGGTCCGTCGCCGCCATCGAGTACGAGGTCGAGGCGATCGGTGCGCCGGCGCGCATCACCCTGCAGTCGACGCTGGTGGCCAACGAACCGGTCGCCGGGCAGACCGACGACCCCCGCTCCGGTGCCGCCCTCCGGGCGCCCCTCGCCGGCGAGTACCACGCCCACCACGACATGCAGGCGTCGCTCGGCCACCGCACCAAGCGCAGCGGGCTGCGCATGTCGGCCGGCATGGACCACGTGGTGGAGGGACCTGACGGCACGACGATCGGGTCCGAGAGCGACCCCCACCTCGCCCGCGTCACCATCAGCACCGAGCTGCAGGCCGGCGAGACCCTGCGCGTGGTGAAGTTCCTCGCCTACGGCTGGTCGAGCGTGCGGTCGACGCCGGCGCTCCGAGACCAGGTCGACGCCGCCCTGGCCGCGGCCCGGCGCACCGGCTGGGACGGGTTGGTCCAGGCCCAGAAGGACTACCTGGCGGCCTTCTGGGCGGTGGGCGACGTCGAGGTCGACGGCGACCCGGAGCTGCAGCAGGCGGTCCGCTTCTCGCTGTTCCAGGTGCTCCAGTCCGCAGCTCGGGCCGAGCAGCGCGCCATCCCGGCCAAGGGCCTGACCGGACGGGGCTACGACGGCCACACGTTCTGGGACTCGGAGACCTACACGCTCCCGGTGCTGAGCTACCTCGCCCCGAAGGCGGCTGCGGACGCGATCCGGTGGCGGCACTCGACCCTGCCGTTGGCCATGACGCGCGCTCGCGAGCTCAGGCTCGTGGGTGCGGCGTTCCCCTGGCGGACCATCCGGGGCGAGGAGTGCTCGGGGTACTGGCCGGCGGGGACGGCCTCGTTCCACGTCAACGCCGATGTCGCCGAGGCCGTGCGCCGCTACGTGGCCGCCACGGGCGATGCGGAGCTCGAGCGCACGATCGGCATGGAGCTCCTCGTCGAGACCGCCCGCCTGTGGCGGCACCTCGGCCACCACGACCCGGAGGGCTGCTTCCGGATCGACGGCGTCACCGGCCCGGACGAGTACTCGGCGCTCGTCGACAACAACGTCTTCACGAACCTCATGGCGGCGAAGAACCTCGAGGCCGCAGCCGACGTCGCCGAGCGGTACCCCGACCGTGCCGCCGAGCTCGACGTCGACCCCGACGAGATCACGTCGTGGCGGGAGGCCGCCGGCGCCATGACCGTGCCGTTCGACGGGGAGCTGGGGGTGACGTCGCAGTCGGAGG
>DATAGR010000675.1:0-1955 GCA_036263575.1 Aquihabitans sp.
CAGAGCGGCAAGGACGCGATCGACGGGGCGCTCGAGGACCCGCCGGGCGAGGACGTGCTGTTCAACCCCCTCCTGCACGACACCGACGAGGGCAAGAGCGAGCTGCTCGACGTGGCCGCTCCCAAGGGCGCCGAGGTCATCGACGACGGCGAGTTCGGCGCCACCGCCTGGTACCTCATGCTCGCCTCCCGCATGGAGCCCAAGGTGGCGCTGCGCGCCACCGACGGCCTCTCGGGCGACGGCTACGTCGTGTACCGGGACGAGAAGCGGGTGTGCGTGCGAGCTTCCGCCACCGGCGAGGCCGAGTCCGACGTCGAGGAGCTCCGAGCCGCCCTCGCCGACTGGTCGGGCCGGTCACCGGAGGGCACCGCGAGCGTGGAGGTCGCCGACGGCACCGTCGAGTTCCGGTCGTGCGACCCGGGGGCCGATGCGCCGGCCGTGGGCGAGGTGGCCGTCGACCTGCTGGCCCTGCCGGTCACCCGCACCCAGCTCTACAACCAGGTCCTCGCCTCCGGGGGCACCGACGCCCAGGGCCGCTGCTTCGGCCAGACCCTGATCGACCGCTTCAGCTTCGAGCAGTTCACCGACGAGGCCTTCCTGAGCGGCCCCGAGGGCCAGGGGCTCATCGGCGAGGTCCAGCGCTCCTGCCTCTGAGCGGCGCCGCCCGATCGCCGGGCCGGGCCGGGATCAGGTCTGGAGGCCCCGGATCACCTCGTGCTGCAGCCACGTGGAGAAGTGGTAGATCGCCCACAGCGGCGCGGTCGGGTCGTCGGGGGCGACGTCGTCCTCGCCGTGGTCGTCGTCGGTGATGTCGAGGCGCGTGCCGACCACCAGCCGCAGGGCGTTCAGCGCCTGCAGCCACCCCCACAGGTCGTCCTCGCCCAGCTCGTCCTGCTCGAGCGAGGCGCGCACCGCGGTGATGGCCTCGCGCCGGGAGGTGCGCAGCTCGTCGCCGGCGAGGAGCTGGTACTCGGCGTCCTTCTCGGCGTCCTCGAGGTAGGCGGGCGGGTTCAGCCGGCGCAGGCCGGGGTCGTCCGGGTCGTCGGTGAGCAGCGCGTCGAGCTCGCCGAGGAGGGCGCCGACGGTGGCGCGGACCTCCGGGTCGAGCACGAGGTCGAAGCGACCGTCGCCCCGCCGGCGCACGACCTGGTTGCGACGGGATCCGAAGAGGCCCACCGTCAGTCGTCGTGCTGCATGGTGGCCCACAGCCCGTGCTCGTGGAGGCGGAACACGTCGATCTCGGCCTGCTCGCGGGGACCCGAGGACACGACCGCCCGGCCCTTCTCGTGCACGTCGAGCATCAGCTTGGTGGCCTTGTCCTTGGAGTAGCCGAACAGCTTCTGGAACACGAGGGTGACGTACTCCATGGTGTTGATCGGGTCGTTCCAGACCAGCACGATCCACGGCAGGTCGACATCGGGCGACACGTCACCTTCCGGCGACGAGACCTCCGTGGGGGAGATGACCGGTGCTGCCGATGCCACCAGGCAAGTCTGCCGGACGGCCCGCCCCGGCCACCAGAGGCGCCCGCATCTGCAGGGCGAGGTTGAGGACGGCCACCCACACCAGCGACGCACCGAGGACGTGGAGACCGACGAGGAGCGGCGGGACGCCGGCGAAGTACTGCGTGTAGCCGAGGGCGCCTTGCAGGACGAGCACGGTGAGCAGCCCGTTCGCGGCACGCGCCACCGGCTCGGGCGCGCCGTGCCGGCGGAGCTGGACCAGGACCCACACGGCGGCGGCCAGGAAGGCGATCATGGCGACGCCGTGGATGCGGGCCGCGTCGTGCACCGCGATCGGCAGGCGCCGGACCTCCTGGGCCGCCTCGAGCTGGGCGGCGCGCGACGCCCCCTCCTCGGCCTCGTTGTGGCCGCTGTGGGGCCCCGAGCCGGTGACGAGGGTGCCGGTCAGGATGACGACCACCGCCAGGCCGATGAGCGCGCGGCCCCAGCCGA
>DATAGR010000676.1:0-2925 GCA_036263575.1 Aquihabitans sp.
ACCGCCGAGCTCGTCGGCCGCTACGGCCGGCGCTGAGGCGAAGTCGGGCCCGGGTGCAGACCTTCCTGCCGTACCCCGACTTCACCCGGAGCGCCGAGGTGCTCGACGCCCGGCGGCTCGGCAAGCAGCGCGTCGAGGCGCTGCAGGTGGTGCGGGCGCTGACCTACGAGGGCTACGGCTG
Source organism: Aquihabitans sp. (assembly GCA_036263575.1). Classification (GTDB taxonomy): domain Bacteria; phylum Actinomycetota; class Acidimicrobiia; order Acidimicrobiales; family Iamiaceae; genus Aquihabitans. Next base: position 182 of record DATAGR010000676.1, read on the forward strand.
GCAGCACCACCCCGTCACCGCCATGTGGCGGGGCCACGTCGAGGCGCTGGGCGCGTACGCCCTGGCCGTCGTCGACCGCTGGCGCGCGCTGGGCTTCGCCGACACGTGCGAGGCGACGATCCGCACGGACCTGGCCGCCGTCGGCATCGAGCACGTGCGCGACCAGCAGGCGCTGGCCGCGGCCGGCGAGCTGCCACCGTGGCTGGGCGACGAGGCGGTCCACCGCAGCCACCGGTCGGCGCTGCTTCGCAAGGACCCGGACGTGTACCGGGCCGTGTTCCCGGACGATCCCGACGACCTCCCCTACTGCTGGCCGGTACCGCCGGGCGGTACCGCGCCGACACCTTGACCCACGGGTCAAGATGTGGTCGTGTGGTCCCACGACCGTGCCGGCCGTGACCGGTCGGCGCACCACCGACCAGGGGACCCGACGACATGGCACCCACGGGCCAGCCCACCATCGACCGCGAGGCGCTGCGCGAGCGCTACCGCATCGAGCGCGACAAGCGCCTCCGTGCGGACGGCACCGACCAGTACGTCGAGGTGGCCGGCCGCTTCGCGCACTACCTGGAGGACCCGTACGCCACGCCCGAGCCCCGGGACCCGCTGACCGACGAGGTCGACGTCGTGTTCGTGGGCGGCGGCTTCGCCGGCCTGGTGACCGGCGCCCGGCTGAAGCAGGCAGGCGTGCAGGACGTCCGCATCATCGAGAAGGGCGGCGACTTCGGCGGCACCTGGTACTGGAACCGCTACCCCGGCGCCCAGTGCGACACGACGTCGTTCGTGTACCTCCCGCTCCTCGAGGAGACGGGGCACATGCCCACCGAGAAGTACGCCCACGCGCCCGAGATCCTCGAGCACTGCCGGCGCATCGGGAAGCACTTCGATCTCTACGACGGCGCCGTGTTCTCCACCGAGGTGACCGAGCTGGCGTGGGAGGCGTCGTCCTCCCGCTGGGTCGTGCGCACGAACCGGGGCGACGAGATGCGGGCCCGCTTCGTCGTGATGGGCACGGGACCGCTCCACCGCCCCAAGCTGCCGGGCATCCCCGGGCTGGAGTCGTTCGAGGGCCACACGTTCCACACCAGCCGCTGGGACTACGACTACACCGGCGGCGATCCCGCCGGGGCCCCGCTGGACCGGTTGGCGGACAAGCGGGTCGGGATCATCGGCACCGGTGCGACCTCGGTGCAGTGCATCCCCCACCTGGCACGGACGTGCGGCGAGCTCCTCGTGTTCCAGCGCACGCCGAGCTCCATCGACATCCGCAACAACACGCCCACCGACCCCGACTGGTTCGCGTCGCTCGAGCCCGGCTGGCAGGAGGAGTGGCTGGTCAACTTCACCACGCTCCAGACCGGCGGGTTCGCCGAGCGGGACCTGGTGATGGACGGCTGGACGGACATCGCCAAGCGCATCCGGGACAAGGTCCTCGCCGACCCCGACGGCGACTTCAGCCCCGAGTCGATGCTGCGGGCGTTCCACGAGAGCGACGACGAGAAGATGGAGGAGATCCGGGCCCGCGTCGACGAGATCGTGCGCGACCCGGCCACCGCCGACGCCCTCAAGCCCTGGTACCGCCAGCTCTGCAAGCGCCCGTGCTTCCACGACGAGTACCTCGACGCCTACAACAACCCGAACGTCACCCTCGTCGACACCGACGGCCGGGGCGTCGAGCGCATCACCGAGCGCGGCGTGGTGGTCGGCGGCGTCGAGCACGAGCTCGACTGCATCATCTACGCCTCGGGCTTCGAGGTGGGGACGGACTACACCCGCCGGTCCGGGTTCGAGGTGGTCGGCCGCGACGGCCGCACCCTGACCGAGCACTGGGCCGACGGCATGCGCAGCCTCCACGGCATCCACGTGCACGGCTTCCCGAACGCCTTCGTGGTCGGGCCGACCCAGGGCGCCAACCTGATCTCGAACATCCCGCACAACCTGGTGGAGGCCGGCGCCACCATCGCCACGATCATCCGCCACGCCCTCGACGTCGGGGCCACCGAGGTGGAGGTCACCGCCGAGGCCGAGCAGGCGTGGATCGACCGCCTGCTCGCCAACTTCCGCGGCTTCGGCGGCAACCCCGACTGCACGCCCGGCTACTACAACAACGAGGGCCAGCCGGCCGGGCGACGAGGCCAGCTCAACAGCGCCGGGTACCCCGAGGGGCCGGTGGCCTACTTCGCCTACATCGACGCCTGGCGGCGGTCGGGCGACTTCGCCGGCCTCGAGCTCCGCAGCTGAGGTCGCCGGCTGCGGCCGCGCCGACCGGGGGCGCTCCGCCGCGGCAGCGGTCAGTCGACCCCGTGGACCTCGGGCGTGCCGTCGGCGGCGGCGTCGTCGGGCGCCGTGCTGCGGATCCAGTGGTCGACGCAGAGCCACTCGTCGCCCAGCTGCGTCACGGCCTCACGGTCGCAGGCCGTGGCCGAGATCCCGATCAGGCGCTCCAGGTCGACCGGGGCCCCCGGAGGGCGCCCGGGGCCGGAGAAGCGGAGGGCCACACGTACGAACCGATCGCACCGCATGGGCCCATGCTGGCATGCGCGCCGGCGCTGCGCCGCCATGGGCGCGAAGGAGTAGGCCCTCGGAAGGGCGTCGTGGCGCTACCCCGGATCCGGGCGCTCCATGCCAGACGGCACCACGATCACCCGAGGGGGTGGGTCCCGCGCCCCCAGTACCGCGCCGCGCCCCGCTCAGGTCGTGCGGGCCGCCCGCTCGGCCACGAGGCGCAGCATGGCCGCGGCCAC
>DATAGR010000677.1:0-1566 GCA_036263575.1 Aquihabitans sp.
CCGTGCTGGTCCCGCCACGCGTGGCCTACGTGCCACAGGTCCCCCGCCTGTTCTCCGAGACGCTGGCCGACACGGTCCTGCTCGGCATCGACCCGGCCGGGCTCGACGACGCCTTCGCCCTCGCCTGCCTCGACGACGACCTCCGGGAGATGCCCCACGGCGCGGCCACCATGGTCGGGCCCAAGGGCGTCCGCCTCTCCGGCGGCCAGGTCCAGCGGGCGGCGGCCGCTCGCGCCCTCGTGCGCCAGCCCGAGCTGCTGGTGATCGACGACCTGTCGAGCGCGCTCGACGTCACCACCGAGTCACGCCTCTGGGACGGCCTCTTCGCCGCCGACGACGAGCTCGCGGTGCTCGCCGTCAGCCACCGGCCGCGCGTGCTAGAGCGGGCCGACGTCGTGCTGCACCTGGAGGACGGCCGGCTCCGGCCTGCCTGACCGCCGGCTCGCCCGACCGGGTCGGGCGATCAACCGATCAGGCGGCGCCGTGGCACTGCTTGAACTTCTTGCCGCTCCCGCAGGGGCACGGGGCGTTGCGCGGCGTCTTGTCCCAGTCCGACTTGACCACCGGGGTGTTGACGACGTCCTCGACCGCGGTGGCGGTGGCCGCCTCCGCCGCCGGCCCGTCGCCGCCCCCGCTCGCCTCGACGGCCGCCTGGGCGCGAGCTGCGGCGGCCATGTTGGCACCGCTGCCGGAGTCGTCGGGCCCGGAGAGGGCGAGGTCCCGCACGTCGTTGGCCGGCTGCTCGTCCTCGACCACGACCTGCACGTGCATCACGTACTTCACGAAGTCCTGGGCGATCGACGACATCATCGTGCCGAACATCTCGTAGCCCTCGCGCTGCCACTCCACCAGCGGGTCGCGCTGGCCCATGGCCCGGAGGTTGATGCCCTCCTCGAGGTAGTCCATCTCGAGGAGGTGCTCGCGCCAGTGCTGGTCGATGATGTTGAGCATCACCTGGCGCTCGATCTGGCGCATGGTCTCGGCGCCGAGCTCGGCCTCGCGGCCCTCGTAGTAGGCGGTCGCCTCGTCGAGCAGGGTGGCCGAGAGATCTGCGGTGCTCGAGGCCTCGCCCAGCTGCTCGACGGAGAGCTCGGTCGGCCAGAACGAGGTGATCTCGGTGTGCAGGCCTTCGACGTCCCACTCGTCGACGGCGTCGGACACGCAGTAGGTGGCGACGGTGGCGGTGACCGCCTCCTCGAGGTAGTCGAGGGTCTCCTCGCGGAGGTCGGCGCCCTCGAGGATCTGGTCGCGGCGCTTGTAGATGACCTTGCGCTGCTCGTTCATCACCTCGTCGTACTTGAGCACGTTCTTGCGGATCTCCGCGTTGCGCTGCTCGACGGTGTTCTGGGCCCGCTCGATCGCCTTGGTGACCATCTTCGCCTCGATCGGCACGTCGTCGGGGAGGGCCCGGCCCATCACCCAGTTCATGGCCCCGGTAGCGAAGAGGCGCATGAGCTCGTCCTCGAGGGACAGGTAGAAGCGGCTCTCCCCCGGGTCGCCCTGGCGCCCCGACCGGCCACGGAGCTGGTTGTCGATGCGGCGGGAGTCGTGGCGCTCGGTGCCGAG
>DATAGR010000678.1:0-4484 GCA_036263575.1 Aquihabitans sp.
GACGCCAAGGCCGCCGGCCTCCAGCAGGCCGGCAACTTCGTGCCGGGCAGCGCCGCCCACTACGTCGACCTCGACCGCGGCCTGGCCACCGACTTCCTCCTCGACCGGCCGCTGGCCTGGCTCTACAGCGGCACCAGCGACACGTCGACCGTGGTCGGCGTCATGTACTACGGGGCCACCGACGGGGCACCCGAGGGCTTCGTCGGCCCCCTCGACGTGTGGCACCAGCACACCGGCGCCTGCTACCGGATCGAGGCCGACGGCCAGATCTACGTCCCGTTCTCGCCCGACCACGACGGCACCCGCGCCGAGTGCGCCCGCCACGACGGCCAGTACATCGAGCAGACGGGCTGGATGGTCCACGCGTGGGTCGTGCCCGGTTGGGACAGCCCCAGCGGCGTCTTCTCCCACGACAACCCCGACATCGTGTGCGCCGACGGGCGTCGCACGGTCGTCGACCAGTCGGTGGGCTGCGTGGGCGCCTGAGCCCCCGGGATCAGCGACCGGGGGCGGCGGGGCGCACGACGGGGCGGTCCCGGATCGGCGCCGAGAACACCAGCGACGTGGTGGTCGGGCCGTAGGTGCCGAACCGGCGGACGACCTGCTCGAGCGTCGCCATGTCGGGAACCACGACCCGCACGACCCAGCAGTCCTCGCCGGTCACGTGCATGGCCTCGAGCACCTCCGGCATGTCGACGAAGGCCTGCTCGACCTTGGCCGAGTCGTCGCGCACCCGGACGACCGACTCGATGGGCAGGCCCACGGCCGCGGGCGACACGACCGCGCGGTAGCCGCTGATGATGCCCGCCGCCTCCAGCCGCCGGACCCGCTCCGTCACGGCCGGCGCCGAGAGCGCCACCCGTCGGCCCAGCTCGCTGAACGGGAGCCGCCCGTCGGCCTGGAGCTGGTCCAGGATCGCCCAATCCAGGTCGTCGAGCGGGTGCGCCGAGGGATCGAAGGCCATCGGCCGACCTTGCCACGGATCTCTCGCAGATTCCAGGGCAACACCTTCGATGCGCCATTCACCTCGTGGCGGCGGATCCGTACGGTGGTCGGCATGCGCACCGCCACCATCCCCCGTCCCGGCGCCGTCGACCACGGGCGGGTCGCCGCCGTCGCCGCCGCCAGCCCGCCGCTCGCCGCCCGCCACTTCTTCGCCAAGCTGGCCTTCGAGACCGACCCCTCCGACCTCGCCGCCGACCTGGCCGCCGGCGTCGGCGGCCTGGTCGTCGTGGACACCCGCTCCCCCGAGGCGTACGAGGCAGCGCACCTGCCCGGCGCGATCAACCTCCCGCACGCGACCATCGGCGAGGACCTCCTCCCGAGGCTGGACCCCGACGCCCTGCACGTCACCTACTGCTGGGGGCCGGCGTGCAACGCGTCGATACGGGGCGCCGCCAACCTGGCGGCGCTCGGCATCCGGGTGAAGGAGCTCATCGGCGGCCTCACGGCCTGGCAGGCGGAGGGCTTCCCGGTCGAGGGCACGCAGGCCGGTTCGGCGGTGGCCGAGGTCGCCTGCGCCTGCTGAGGACGGCCGGCGGTCAGGCGCCGGCGCGCCGGGGCAGCGTCAGGGTGAAGGTGGACCCCGGACGGCCGCGCCGGTAGAGGATGTCGCCGCCGTGGGCACGGGCCGTGCCCCGGGCGAGGTAGAGGCCGAGGCCGGTCCCCTCCTGGGCCCGGTCGCCGCGGCCGTACTTCCGGTAGATCAGGCCGAGGTCCTCCTGGGCGATGCCGGGTCCGTCGTCGGAGACGGACACCTCGGCCCACCGCTCGCTGGCGTCGACCCGCACCACCACCGGCGATCCGGGCTGCACGAACTTGGCGGCGTTGCTCACCAGGTTGATCAGCACCTGGCCGATCCGGAGCTCGTCGGCGTCGACCACGAGCTCGCCCTCGGCGACGTGCTCGACCACCAGGTTCACGTGCACCACCCGGCGGAGGTCGGCGACGGCCGCCTCCACGAACTCGTGCAGGTCGAGGCGGTGGGCGTCGAGCGCGAGCGTGCCCTGATCGATCTGGCGGACGTCCTCCAGGTTGCCGAGCAGGCGGTTGATGCGCTCGGTGGCCAGGCGGATGCTCATGGCGACCGATGCCTGGTCCTCGTCGACCGAGGCCTCCAGCAGCGAGGCGTACCCCATGGCGACCGTCAGGGGGGTGCGGATCTCGTGGACGAGCGATCGCATGACGGTGTCGAGCTCCTCGACGTCGGCGTTGAGCGGGGGCCGGGCGCTCGAGGGGTGGGTCGCCGTGCCCCGGTCGGGCTCGAGGGCCGGGGCCGGCGCGGCGAACGAGTCGACCACCAACCCGAGGAACTCCTCGCCGGACGTGGCGCTGCTCCACAGGAAGCCCTGGCCGTACTGGCAGCCGAGCCGGTGCAGCTCGGCCAGCTGGCGCTCGTTCTCGACGCCCTCGGCGACGACGCGCAGGTCGAGGGCGCCGGCGACGCCCATGGTGGCGGCCACGATGGCGAGGTCCTCGGGGCTGTCGGGCAGCCCGGCCACGAGCGACAGGTCCACCTTGATGGAGTCGAGGGGAAACCGCTTGAGGTGGAGGAGCGACGTGTGGCCGGTGCCGTAGTCGTCGGCCGACAGCTGCACGCCCTGCATCTTCAGGACGGCCAGCTGGCGGGCGGACCACTCGGTGTCCTCCATCAGGACCGACTCGGAGATCTCGAGCGCGAGGCGCGACGGCTCGAGGTCGGCGGCGCGGAGGGCGTCCCGCACCGCGTCGGCGACGTGCGGGTCGCGGAACTGGTCCGGTGAGAGGTTCACCGCGATGGTCAGGTAGCGCTCGGGGAGGTAGCGCTGCCAGCGGGCGGCCTCCTCGCAGGCGGTGCGCAGGACCAGCTCGCCGAGCGCCACCGAGAGCCCGCACCGGTCGGCGGCGGCGAACACCTCCATCGGCGGGACGGCCACGCCTCCGGCGCCCGTCACCCGCAGCAGCGCCTCTGCGCCCACGACCGACCGGTCCTCGAAGCGGGTGATCGCCTGGTAGGCGAGCGGGGCGACGCCCGAGTCGACCGTCGCCCGCACCAGGCGGTCGACGGCCGCCTGGCGCCGGACCCGCTCGTCCATCTCCGGCTCGAACAGCACCGACGTGCGCTGGTCGGCCTTGGCGTTGAGCAGCGCCGTGTCGGCCCGACGCAGCAGCTCCACACCGCCCATCGGCGCCCTCGACGCCTGGGCCACCCCTGCGGACGAGCGCAGGCTGATGCGGCCGTCGGCGTGCGGGATGGGGGCGGCGACGGCGGCGCGCAGGTCGTCGGCGAAGCGGATCGCCGCGGCACCGTCGGCCAGGTGCGGGCAGCACACCGCGAACGAGTCGCCCGAGAACCGCGACAGCACGTCGCCGCCGTGGGTGGCCTCGCCGAGCGCCGCTGCGCACGACCGGAGGAGGTGGTCGCCGACGGGGAGCCCGTGCGTGCGGTTCAGCTGCTGGAAGTCGTCGAGGTCGACCAGGACGACCGTGAGCGGCGCGGTCCCCGCACCGCCGCCGGCCAACTCGGCCTCGACGAGCTGGGTGAAGGAGGCGCGGTTGGCCAGGCCGGTCAGGCGGTCGTGGCTCACCTGGTGCGTGAGGGCGGCCTCGGCGGCGAGCCGGCTCGAGACGTCGACGGTCGAGGTGATGATCGCAGAGACCTGGCCGGCCACGTACAGGGGGGCCACGGTGACCTGGGCGCCGAACGTGCGGCCGTCCCGCCTCGTCACGACCAGGTCGCCCGACCAGCTCCCGCCGGCCCACACCCGGTCGACGATGACCCGCACCTCCTCGGCGCTCAGGTCGGACGGCCCGATCTCGCCGATGGTCCGGCCCTGGGCGTCGTCGGTGGACCAGCCGTAGAGGTGCTCCGCGGCGCGGTTCATGTGGATGACCCGGCCCTCGTCGTCGAGCGCCAGCACGGCCTCGCCGATGGCGTCGAGCATCGCGGTGCGGGCCCGGACCACCTCGTCGAGCGTCAGGAGCGAGTCGCCGTCGGGATCGCCGAGGTCCTCGGGCTCGGCGGGCGCGTCGAGGCGGCTCACGGTCGTGGCCGGCGCCGGTGAGCCGGCGGCGACGGCGCGAGCCTCCCCCAGCAGCGCCTCGGCGCTCGTCCCACCTGTCGCGCGTCGGTGGCCGACCACGACGCCGAGCGCCACGTGGTGGCCGGCGACGTCGAACGTCGACGCCATGGCCCGGCGCACCCGGGCAGCACATGCCTCGGCCGCCCGGGCATCGGCTCGTTGCCCGACCACGACCAGCTCCCCGGGCGCGAGGCGGCAGAGGAGGTCCCCCGGTTCCAGCGCGGGACGGACGCGCGCGATCACCTGGACGAGCAGCCGCGCGGCAGCGGGTTCCCCGAGCGCCGAGTGCACGTCGTCCAGCCCGTGCAGACCGACCGCGGTGACGACCACCTGGTGCGCCGCCGAGCCCGCCAGGCGCCGGGCGACGGCGTCGCGGGCGTGGCGCTCGTCCGGCAGACCGGTGCCCGGGTCGAGCCCCGCCAC
>DATAGR010000679.1:0-2816 GCA_036263575.1 Aquihabitans sp.
AACGCCAACGCCGCCACCGGCGCCCCCGGCCTGGACGACGCCGAGGCCATGTGCGCCACCACCGCCGACGCGATCGGCTGCCGCCCCGACGAGGTGCTGGTGTGCTCGACCGGGCTGATCGGCATCCCGCTGCCGATCGACGTCGTGCTTGCTGGCATCCCCGAGGTGGCTGCGGCCCGATCGGCCGACGGCGGCGCCGACGCGGCCGAGGCGATCCGCACCACCGACACCCATCGCAAGGAGGTCGTGGTCCCCGTCGGGACGACCGGGGCCGTCGTGGGCGGCATGGCCAAGGGCGCAGCGATGCTCGCCCCGAACATGGCCACCATGCTCGCCGTGCTCACGACCGACGCCGAGGGCGACCCGGGCGAGCTGCGCGACGTGCTCCGCGCCGCCGTGTCCAGCAGCTTCAACGTGCTGATGACCGACGCGTGCCGCTCCACCAACGACACCGTCGTCCTCCTGGCCAGCGGCGCCGCCGGGCCGGTGCCCGCCGACGACCTCGCCGCCGCGGTGGGTGCCGCGTGCGCCGACCTCGCCCTCCAGATGGCCGGCGACGCCGAGGGCGCGACCAAGGTCGTGAAGCTGACGGTGACCGGCGCCGCCGACGACGCCGACGCCGAGGCGGGTGCCCGTCAGATCGCCCGCAGCGCGCTCTGCAAGTGCTCGTGGTTCGGCCAGGACCCCTACTGGGGGCGCCTCGCCAGCGAGCTGGGGAGCGCCGGCATCACGTTCGACCAGGAGCGGGTGGCCGTCGCCTACGGCGGGGTCACCGTGGCGGCCGGCGGCGTGTCGATCGCCCACGACGACGCTGCGGTCGCGGACCACATGGCCCAGCGCCACCTCGAGATCAGCTGTGACCTCGGGATCGGGGAGGGCGCCTTCACCGTGCTCACCAACGACCTCACCCACGAGTACATCGACGAGAACACGGGCGGCAGTTGAGCGCTCCGCGATCGGCTTGCATAGTCATGCAGGCGATCGAATAGGCTGGCGCCATGGCCGACGACCACGACCAGGGGACCGACCTCGCCGGCATCGACGCGACCACCCGCGCCGCCGTGCTGGTCGAGGCGCTGCCGTACATCCAGGCCTTCTCCGGCTCGATCGTGGTCGTGAAGTTCGGCGGCAACGCCATGGTCGACGACGACCTCTCCCGGTCGTTCGCCGCCGACATCGTCCTGTTGCGGGCCATCGGCCTCCGCCCGGTGGTGGTCCACGGCGGCGGACCGCAGATCGGCAAGCTGCTGGCCCAGCTCGGCAAGGAGACGGAGTTCCGGGAGGGCCTGCGCGTCACCGACGCCGAGACCCTCGACGTCGCCAGGATGGTCCTCAGCGGCCGGGTCGGGGCGGACATCGTCTCCGCGATCAACCAGCACGACCGGGTCGCGGTCGGCCTGTCGGGCGAGGACGCCGGCCTCATCATCGCCACCCAGCGGAGCGAGGACCTCGGCTACGTGGGCGACGTGGTCGACGTCGACCGCCGCATCCTCGACACCCTCCTGCGGGACCACTTCATCCCCGTCATCTCGACCATCGGCGCCGACGCCGGCGGGCAGGCGTACAACATCAACGCCGACACCGCGGCCATCGCCATCGCCGAGTCGCTGGGCGCCGAGAAGCTCATCTACCTGACCGACGTGCCGGGCGTCCTCACGGACGTGGGCGACCCCTCATCGCTCGTGTCGCGCCTGTCCGCCGGGCGAGCCCGGCTGCTGATCGCCGACGGCGTCATCTCCGGCGGCATGATCCCCAAGGTGGAGGCCTGCCTCGACGCCGTCGACGCCGGCGTCGGGTCGGCCCACATCCTCGACGGGCGCATCGCCCACGTCCTCCTGCTCGAGCTGCTCACCGACGCCGGCGTGGGCACCATGCTCACCCGCACCGACGGCGCCGGCTCGTGACCGCCACCGCCCACGCCCCGGCCATGGGGGCGCCGAGCGACCTCGAGCGCTGCCCGCTGATGCCCACCTACGGCCCGCCGCAGGTGCGCTTCACCCGCGGCGAGGGCAGCCGGCTCTGGGACGCCGACGGCACGGCGTACCTCGACTTCCTCTCCGGGCTGGCCGTGACGTCGCTGGGCCACAGCCACCCCGCCGTCGCCGAGGCGCTCCACGCCCAGGCCACCACGCTGCTGCACGTCTCCAACCTGTTCGGGACCCAGCCGGGCTGGGAGGTCGCCGTCACCCTCGACCGCCTGCTCGGCGGCGGCGGCCAGGTGTTCTTCGCCAACTCGGGCGCGGAGGCCAACGAGTGCGCCCTCAAGCTGGCCCGCAAGTGGGGCGGGCGAGGTCGCCACGTCGTGGTCAGCGCCCTCGGTTCGTTCCACGGGCGGACCCTGGCGACGCTCCACGCCACCGGCCAACCGGCCAAGCACGAGGCCTTCCAGCCGCTGCCCGAGGGGTTCCGCCACGTGGCGTGGAACGACCTGGGTGCGCTGGAGGCGGCCCTCGACCCCACCGTCGCCGCCGTGCTCCTCGAGCCCGTCCAGGGCGAGGGCGGCGTCAACCCGGCCACCGCCGAGTACTTCCAGGGCGTGCGCCGCCTGTGCGACGAGCGGGGCCTGCTCTTCATGGTCGACGAGGTCCAGACCGGCCTCGGCCGCACCGGCGCCTGGTTCGGCCACCAGCACCTCGGCGTGGTGCCCGACGTCGTCACCATGGCCAAGGCCCTGGGCAACGGCGTGCCGATCGGGGCCTGCTGGGCACGGGCGGAGGTCGCCGGCGTGTTCGAGCCCGGCGACCACGCCACCACCTACGGCGGCCAGCCGCTGGCCGCGGCGGCGGCCGCCGCGGTGCTGGCGGTCATGGAGGCCG
>DATAGR010000680.1:0-2387 GCA_036263575.1 Aquihabitans sp.
GCCCTCCACCTCTGGTCGCAGGTCGCCGGCAAGGTGCGGCTCCAGCTCACGCCGTGGCTCAACCACTCCTGGAGCGTGACGCTCTACGTCTCGCCCTCCGGCCTGCGCACGTCGCTCATCCCCTACGGCGGCGAGGGCGTCGAGCTCGCGTTCGACCTCCTCGAGCACCAGCTCCTGATCAGCACCACGGAGGGCCGGCGTCGGTCCATCCCGCTGCGCGACGGCACGGTGGCCGACTTCCACGCCGAGGTGCTCGACGCCATGGCCGCCGTCGGCATGCCCGTGCGGATCGACACCATGCCCAACGAGATCCCCGACGCCGTGCGGTTCGACGAGGACACCCGGCCGCGCACCTACGTGCCGGAGCACGCCCACGCCCTCTGGCGCGGCCTCCTGCGGACGAACCACGTGCTCGGCCGGTTCCGGGCCGGCTACCGCGGCAAGGCGAGCCCGGTGCACCTCTTCTGGGGCGCGTTCGACCTCGCCACCACGCGGTTCTCGGGGCGCACGGCGCCCGAGCACCCGGGCGGCATGCCGAACTTCCCCGACGACGTCGCCAGGGAGGCGTACTCCCACGAGGTCACCAGCGCCGGGTTCTGGCCCGGGAACCGTGACGCCCCGGCGCCGATCTTCTACTCGTACGCGTACCCGACGCCCGACGGGTTCGCCGAGTCGACCGTGCAGCCCGACGCCGCCTTCTGGCTCGCCGACCTGGGCGAGTTCGCCCTCCCCTACGACGCCCTGCTGGCGACCGAGGACCCTGACGCCACGCTGCTCGCCTTCTACGAGTCGACCCACCACGCCGCCGCCGAGCTGGCGGGCTGGGATCGTGAGGCGCTCGAGTGCCAGTGGCCCCACGGCCCCGACTGGTGGGCCACCCGCCCCGAGCGCCGGCGGGGCTGACCCCCGCCCCCGACCCTCACCCCGAGGGATGAGCGAGGCCGGATCGTGGCACCTCGCCGGGCCCAGGGGTAGGCGCGCCGGGAGATGACGTCGGCACCGCCTCCCGCAGGGATGCGGCGACCACGGGGACGAGCACGTGCACTGCGCCGGCGGAGCGGCCTGGTGATCGCCCTCCTCGTCGTCGGCGCCACCACGGCGTGCGTCGACGAACCGGTCGCCGAGGACGTCAGCGACACCGTCCTCCCGACGACGGTGCCCACCACGGCACCACCGCCGACGCCGCCGCCCGACCCCGCCGACGTGGGGTGGGAGGGGCCCACGTTCGAAGGCGCGGTCGGCTCGCCGAGCGGCTCGAAGCCGGAGAGCAAGCTCTGGTTCAACGACGGCTCCTGGTGGGGCGTCCTGTGGGACGCCGCCGGACCGGGGTTCGCGATCCACCGCCTGGACCTGGAGACCCGGCGGTGGCTCGTGACGCCGACCCGCGTGGACGAACGGCGCGACAGCCGGGCCGACGTGCTCTGGGACGGCACCCGCCTCTACGTCGCCTCCCACGCCTACGCCGAGGGCCCGGTCGCCGACCCGGACCCCCGTCGCCGTCCTCCACCGCTTCCGCTACGACCCGGCCGCCGAGGCCTACGCGCCCGACGACGGGTTCCCCGTCCAGATCAACCAGGACCGCACCGAGGCCCTGGTGATCGACCAGGACAGCGTCGGACGCATCTGGGCGACGTGGGTGAGCGGGCAGCGCGTGCTGGTGGCGGCGTCGGCTCCCGAGGGGCGCGGCTTCGGCCCGCCGACGGCCATGCCCGGGGACGCAGGCACGGTCACCGACGACGACATCTCGTCGGTCGTGGCCTTCGGCGGCGACCGCATCGGGGTCATGTGGACGAACCAGCGGACGGGAGCGGTGACGTTCGCCCACCGAGCCGACGCGTCGCCGCCGGGGACCTGGGACGCGTTCGAGGTGGCCGCCGTCGGCCCCGGGATCGCCGACGACCACCTGAACCTGAAGGCGGTCCACGACCAGCCCGGACGCGTCCTGGCCGCGGCCAAGACGTCGCTGACGGGCCGCGCGCCCCTGGTCCACCTCCTGGACCGCGAGCCCGTCACCGGCACCTGGTCGAGCCACCCCTACGGCGTGGGGACCGACGACCAGACGCGCCCGCTGGTGCTGGTCGACCGCGAGCACCGCACGGCCCACGTGGTGGCGACCGAGGGCGGCGCCGGCGGACCCATCGGCGCCAAGCAGGCGCCGCTCGACGCCCTGGCCTTCGCCCCGGGCCCGGGCGAGGTCGTCATGCTCGACGACGACCGTCCGGACCTCAACAACCCGACGTCCACGAAGCAGCCGCTCGACGCCACCACCGGCCTGGTCGTGGTGGCGACCGACGACACCACCCGCCGGTACTGGACGGCCTACCGGCCGCTCCCCTGAGCCTCGGCGCCGCGTCGGGTGGACCGGCCCGCCCGAGCCGGTCCACCCG
>DATAGR010000681.1:0-3626 GCA_036263575.1 Aquihabitans sp.
CTTGGCCGCCGAGTAGGGCCCCTCCCCGCGGGTGGGCCGGATGGCCGTCAGCGAGGCGTTGTTCACGATGGACCCGCCGCCGGCGGCGAGCATGATCGGCCCTGCGGCCCGGATGCCGTGGAACGTGCCGGTGAGGTTGACCGCCACCAGCAGCGCCCACTCCTTGTCGGTGTACTCCAGCAGGGGCTTGGCCGTCCCGATGCCCGCGTTGTTCACCAGGTCGGTCAGCCCGCCCATGGCCTCGGCGGCGGCGCCCACGGCCTCGGTCACGGCGTCGCCGTCGCGCACGTCCACCACCGCCGCCGTCCCGCCGACCTCGTCGGCCACGCGCCGGGCCGCCTCCTCCTGGCGGTCGAGCACGGTCACCGTCGCGCCCTCGCGCGCCAGCAGTCGGCAGGTCGCCTCGCCGATGCCGGAGCCGCCGCCGGTCACGATCGCCCGGCGGCCGGCGAAGCGACCGGTCACGACGGATCTGCGCCCGGGCCGATCACGACCACCTCGCCGTCGGTGAAGACGACCTTGATCGAGCTCGGGTCGAGGAAGTTGCCCTCGTCGGCGCGCATGGCGGCGCCGGGCTCGCCCTCCAGCATGGCGAGGAAGTCGTCCCACGAGGCGAACTCCTGGACGGCCACGCCGTCCCAGCCCGACCGGTCCTCGGGGGCGGCCGGGTGCTGGGTGTAGCTGATGGTGCGGTCACCGAGGCCGGGGGTGTCGCGGATGAGCGGCCCGTGGGTGCCGTGCCAGTACGAGAGGAAGTCCTCGCGCGACATGCCCTCCTTGCGCTTCACGAACGCGAACAGCTTCACGTCATCCTCCGAGGGGGTCGGTGGTCTGGGTGCCGGCGTCGACCACGTGCTCGGTCCACGTCGACCCGTCGTAGTACCGCTGCTCGTGGCGCCCGGCGGGGTCGGGGTGCCACCCCGCCGGACCGGCGGTCGCGGGGGCGGGCGTCGCGGCGGCGGCCGCGGTCGCAGGGGCGAGCGATGGAGGGGCGGCGAGAGGTGCGGCGGCGGCGCCGCCGAGGGGGAACGGGCCGGCCACGCCGATCTTCCCCTGGAAGAAGACGAGCCAGGGCGCCCGCCACGTCACCTGCACGACGCCGCCGGGCGGCACGTCGACGATGGCGCCGTTGCGGCCCATGCGGGTGAGGAACAGGTACGGGACCCAGACCTCGACCTGGTGGCGTCCCGGCGGCACGGGGATCAGGTTCGGGCCCCAGCGCACGGGGAACGGGGCCGAGCCGTCGATCGACGCCTGCGGCTTGAAGAAGGCGAGGATGAACGCCAGGACGAGGTAGCTGGGCGTGATGTCGATGGCGGCGCCCGGGTGGCCGGGCGGGGTGGGGTTCGCCATGGGGCTGGTCATGCGGTCTCCAGGGTGGTGGTCGGTCGGCTCAGCCGTTGAACCAGTGGCCGGCGTTCACGCCGATCATCTGGCCCGTCACCGGCTTCGCCAGCGCCGACGCGAAGTACACGGCGGTGCCGGCGATCTCCTCGGAGTGCGGGAGGTAGCCGAGGCACGTCTCCGAGGCCACCTCCTGGTACACCTCGTCGAACGTGATCCCCCGCTTCTCGGCGAGGTGGTTGAAGTACCACTCGACGGAGTCGCCGTAGATGTAGCCGGGGTGGATGGCGTTGACCCGGATGCCCTGGGCGCCGAGCTCCAGCGCCAGCGTCTTGGTGACCGACGCCAGCGCCCCCTTCGAGGCGACGTAGGCGCCCCAGCGCGGCTGGATGCGCTGCACCGACATCGAGTTGATCATGATGACCCGGCCGTCGCCTCGCTCGGCCATGTGCGGCACGACGGCGCGGGTCATGGCCAGCGAGCCCCACAGGTTGACGTCCATGGTCTTGCGCCAGCGCTCCAGGTCGGCGTCCATGAACCTCGAGTTGTCGCCGCCGTCGTAGGCGTTGTTCACGAGGATGTCGACGCCGCCGAGCTCGGCCGCCACGCGATCTGCCGCCGCCGTGCACGCGGCCTCGTCGGCGATGTCGCACACCACCGGCAGCGCCCGCCGACCCAGGGCCTCGACCTCGGCCGCCAGCTCCTCGAGCCGGCTGGCCGTGCGCCCGCCGAGGGCCACGTCGGCGCCCTCCCTGGCGAAGGCGAGCGAGATGTCGCGCCCCATCCCGGGGCCGATGCCCGACACGATCGCGACCTTGCCTTCGAGCAACACGGGGACCTCCGAGGGGGACGGGACGGCGCCGTCAGGCGTCGAGGACGAGCTGCGGGAGCACCTCGGCGCCGAAGCGGCCGATCTGGTCGACGAGCTCGTCGGCCGAGCGCGAGCGCAGGCGGATCTGGACCTGGCCGACGCCGAGTCCGGCGAACTTCCGCAGGACGTGGGCGAGCTTGTCGGGGCTGCCGGTGAGCGCCGGCGGCCCGAGGTCCCAGCCGGGGTCGCCGACGTAGGTCGGGCCGACCAGCGCGCCGAGGTCGAAGCGGTCGTGGCGGCCGGCGGCGTGGCGGAGCTCGTGGATGCGGGCCACCAGCTCGGCGGTCACCGGGCCCTGGGGCAGCCAGCCGTCGCCCCGCTCGGCGGCCCGGCGGATGGCGGCGGGCGACGAGCCACCCACCCAGATCGGTGGCCCGTCCTCCTGGACGGGGCGCGGGTGCTGGCCGAGGTCGGCGGCCGGCCAGCGGGGCCCGGGCAGGGTCGGGTAGTCCTCGGCGAAGGCGGCGCGCAGGGCGTCGATCGCCTCGTCGAGCAGGCGGCCCCGCTCGGCGAACGGCACGCCGAGGGCCTCGAACTCCCCCTCGACGTGCCCGGCGCCCACGCCGAGCACCACCCGCCCACCCGACACGACGTCGAGCGTCGAGAACGCCTTCGCCACCTGGAGGGGGTGGCGGTAGGCCGGCACGTACACGTGGCTCAGCAGGCGCACCCGCTCGGTGATGCCGGCGAGCCACCCGAGGGTGGCCACGGTGTCCCACCACTCGGTGCCCATGGCCGGCGCCTGCTCGGCCGGGATGGCGACGTGGTCGCACACCGCCACGTAGGCGAAGCCGGCGGCGTCGGCGGCGCGGGCCACGGCGGCCAGCTCGGCGGCGCCGGCGGTGGCCTCCCACGGCTCGACGTAGATCGTCGACTGCGACTGGATCGGGAGCTGCATGCCGATGGACAGCTGCCCCTGCGGCAGGACGGATCCCATAGGGCCGACACTGTGGCAGATCCAGAACGAGAACGCGTTCTATTCGCGCCGGTGCACTCGCGGCGGCCGTCGCCGGCGGGCCGTCCGTCAGGCGCGTCGCTCAGGCGAACGTGTCGCAGCGGCTGGCGTCGCCCGAGTCGTACCCGGTGCGGAACCACTCCTGGCGCTGCTCCGAGGACCCGTGGGTGAACGACTCCTGGTTCACGCTGCCGCCGCCCTGGGACTGGATGGCGTCGTCGCCGACGGCAGCGGCGGCGTCGAGGGCTTCGGCGAGGTCGCCCTGCTCGAGGCGCTGGTCCTCGTAGGCCGACTTCGCCCACACGCCGGCGAAGCAGTCGGCCTGGAGCTCGAGGCGCACCGAGAGCCCGTTGGCCTCCTCCTGCGAGGCGCCCTCGCTCTGCTGCCGCACGTCCTCGTTGATGCCGAGGAGGTTCTGGATGTGGTGGCCGTACTCGTGGGCGATGACGTAGGCCA
>DATAGR010000682.1:0-1924 GCA_036263575.1 Aquihabitans sp.
ACCATCGAGAACGTCCGGGCGTCGGTGATCCAGCGCAGGGTCGCGTGCGGGATCATCTCGGCCAGCCGGCGGGCGTCGGCCTTGGGGAAGATCAGGTCGTCCTCGGACCACGCCACCAGCACCGGTCGGGGGAAGGAGCGCAACGCATCGGCCGCGGCGTGGGCCAGCGCCGGTCGGCAGCTCCGGAGGAACGCCGCCGTGTCGTGGAGCGACTCGGGGTGGGCGCCGATCTCGTCGAACCACGGCGAGATCACCGCGTCGTCGATCGGCCGCTTCATCACCAGCCCGACCCCGAGCGGGCTCCGGCGGCCGCGCCGCGACCGGTAGGCCCGCTCGAGCAGCCGGACCGCGGCGGGGAAGCGCAGGAGTGGGATCACCGGCTTCAGGGCGGTGGGCGGGAAGTGGTCGAGGGCGTCCGACGAGGTCAGGACCAGCGATGAGACCCGGTCGGGATGGCGGGCGGCGAGGATCTGCGAGATGGCGCCACCGGTGTCGTTGCCCACCACGACGGCCCGCTCGACGTCGAGCCGGTCGAGCAGCTCGACCAGGCTGTCGGCCAGCGCCTCGGGATGGAGGAGGTCCCGGTGGGCGGCTGGGTGGCGGTGGGCCCCGATCGGCAACGAGGGCCGGATCACCCGGTGGCGCTCGGCGAGGGCGGGGACGATGCGGTCCCAGAGGGTCCCGTCGACCAGCGCACCGTGCACCAGCAGGACGGGCTCGCCCTGCTCGTCGCCATCGAGGCGGACGTCGCAGGGACCGAAGGACAGCGTGTGCGTCGTGATCATGTAGCGAACGCTACAGGATCCTTGTAGCGAGCGCTACACGTTCCTTCGGAGGTGCGGCGGCGCCGGCCGCAGGACCGGGGCGTCAGGCTGGGTACACCTCGATCTCGGTCGCCTTCACCGAGGCCCACACCTCGACGCCGTCGCGCAGCCCGAGCTCCGCGGCGGCGGCCGGCGTGATCTCGGCCACGAGGCCCGGCGGGCCCTCGAGCCGGACGCGGAGCCGGTCGCCGAGGAGGTCGACGGCCTGCACGCGGTCGCGCCACCGGTTGCGGGGGCTGCCGCCGGGTGGGTCGCGATGCAGGGCGATGGCGTGCGGCGCCACGGTGGCGAACACCGGGCCCTCGTGCTCGCCGGCGGCGGTGAGCGTGGTCCCCTCCACCGCGATGGCACCTCCGGCCGCCGTGCCCCGCAGCAGGTTCGTGCCGATCAGGCGGGCCACGTAGTCGGACCGCGGCCGGGCGGTGACCTCGGCGATGGGCCCGGCCTGCGAGATGCGCCCACGTTCGAGCACGACCACCCGGTCGGCGAGGGCCAGGGCGTCGAGCGGGTCGTGGGTGACGAGGACGGTGGCGCCGTCGAACGCACCGAGGTGGCGGCGGAGGTCGCGCCGCACCTCCACGCGCGTGCCGGCGTCGAGGGCGGCCAGCGGCTCGTCGAGCAGCAGCAGGCGGGGCTCGGTGGCGAGGGCCCGGGCCAGCGCGACCCGCTGGGCCTGGCCGCCCGAGAGGTGGCGGGGCCGGGCACCGGCGTGGTCGGCGAGGCCCATCCGCCCCAGCCAGGTCACGGCGGCGGCCCGCGCCTCGACCCGGCTCGCTCCTCGCGAGCGGGGCCCGAAGGCGACGTTGTCGGTCGCCGTCAGGTGCGGGAAGAGCAGGTAGTCCTGGAACACGACGCCCACCCGCCGCTCCTCCGGGACCACGAAGCGCCCGGCGGCCGGGTCGTCGAGGACCGTGCCGTCGAGGGTGACGTGGCCGGAGGCGGTGGCCAGGAGGCCGGCCAGGGTGCGCAGCAGGGTGGTCTTTCCCGAGCCGTTCGGCCCGAGGACCGCGGTCACCGACCCGTCGGGCACGGCGAGCCGGGCCCGGAGGTCGAGGTCGCCGAGGCGGAGCGACAGGTCGGCGTCGAGGCTCATCCGCGCG
>DATAGR010000683.1:0-2285 GCA_036263575.1 Aquihabitans sp.
GTCCCGCGAGGGCTGGTGCGAGCAGATTGCGTCGAGCCTCGTCGTGCTGGCCCGGGCCAACGGCCTCCCGGCCCGGCTCGTCACCGGGTTCGTCCCGTCCGAGCGCGACGCCGTCACCGGCACCTACGTGGTGCGGGCCAAGGACGCCCACGCCTGGGCGGAGGTCTGGTTCGAGGGGCTCGGGTGGGTGCCGTTCGACCCCACGGCCGACGTGCCGCTCGCCGCGACCGACCGGTCGGACCGGAGCTGGGGCCGCTGGCTCATCGACCACGCCCTCGTCATCGGGCTCGTGCTGGCGGCCGCGTTCGCCGTCGGCAGGCCGCTGCTGGCGCTGGTCCGCCGTCGGCTCCGCCAGCGGCAGGAGCGCCCCGTGACGTGGGCGGCACGGACCGACGCCGAGCTGGTGCGGCTGGGGGAGCGCGCCGGCCGGGCCCGGCACGACGGCGAGACCGCCACCGCCTACGGCCGCGCCCTCGCCGACCGCTACGGCGACGGCCGCCTCGCCGAGGTGGGGCGGGCGATCGACGACGGGCTCTTCGCCCCGGAGCCGCCGGGGCCGGAGCGCCGCCAGGCGGTCGGCGAGGTCCTCCGCGAGGTGGCGGCCGCCGACGTGCCCCCCGGCCCGGCGGTCGGGCCGGAACCGGTCGGCGCGGTCGCCGACCGTCAGTAGCCGGGCGCCGGCGTCCAGAGCTCGAAGCGGTACCCCTGGTCGTCGACGCAGAGCGCGTTGCCCCCCGACGGGTACTCCCGGCGCTCCAGCACCTGGCCGCCGAGGGCGGAGAGCCGCTCGGCGTAGGGCTCGATGTCGTCGACCCGGAAGTAGATCGTGGTGGTGGGCGGCCCGGTCGGGCGCTCGGCGTCGTCGTCGCCGGGGGGCGCCAACCCGAGCGGGAAGCGGGTGTTGGCCACGTGGCCGCCGCCGGCGCCGCCGGTCTCGATCTGCCAGTCGAAGAGCTGCGAGAAGAACGCCGTCGCCCGGGCCAGGTCGCCGGTGTGGAGGACGAGGTAGCCGGGCTCGACCGGCGGGCGCCCGGTGACGGTCCACGCGCTGCCGGCAGCAGGGGCGTCGGCCTCGGCGGGGGCGTCGGCCCCGGCCGAGGCGGCCCGCTCGGCGGGGATGGGCTCGGACAGCATCCAGCGATGGCCCCACGGGTCGACCACCGTGGCGGTCCGGCTGCCGTGGGGCTGGTCGGCCGGCGCCCGCTCGGAGCGGGCGCCGGCGTCGACGGCCCGCTGGTGGGTGTGATCGACCTCGACCACCTCGAGGTGCAGCGTCACCGTGGTGCCGCCGCGCTCGAGCGGGCCCATGACGTCGATCTCCGGGAACTGGTCGGCCAGGTACATGCGGGCGCCGCCGATGACGACCTCGGCGTGGCCGACCCGGCCGTCGTCGCCGACGAAGCGGGTGGTCTCGAGGGCGCCCAGGACGTCGCGATACCAGTCGAGGGCGGCGGCGGCGCCGTCGACGGCCAGGTAGGGGACGAGGGGCGAGGTGGTGGGCGCGGTGGTGGTGGACATGGTCGCCTCCGGGGCGGTCGTGGTGGGTGGGACGGGGGCGACGCCCGCCTCGGCGAGCGCGCTGCGCACCTGGGCCCGGAGCTCGTCGGCGAAGCCGGGCCGCGGCGCGAGGGGCGTCGTCGGCAGCCGGAGGGCCGTGAACGGGTCCGGGCGGGGGTCGTTCGGCTCGCTCACGGCGCGCCTCCCTCGGACGTGGTCGGCGACGGGTCCTCGTAGGCGGCGCGGAAGGCGCGGCGGGCCCGGACGAGGAGGGCCTCGGTGGCGTGCACGGTGCGGCCCAGCGTCGCCGCCACCTCGGGCACGGACAGGCCGTCGAGGTAGCGCAGCACGAGGGCGCTGCGGTGGTGGGCGCCGAGGCCGCCGAGGACGTGGCGGGCGTGGTCCGCCTGCAGCCGGACGTCCCACGGGTCGTCGACCTCTTCGGCGAGGTCGGCCACCGCGTGGAGGCGGCGCTCCTCGCGCGCCTGCCGGCGCCAGTGGTCGACGAGCTTGTGGCGGGCGACGCCGATCAGCCAGGCGACGGTGGGCTCTCGCAGCGTGCCGGCCTCGATGGCGGCGACGGCGGCCAGGAACGTCTCCGAGCACAGGTCCTCGGCCACGGCGGGGGAGCCGACGCGCACCACGAGGTAGCCGTACACCTGCGGGAGGGCGCGGTCGTAGCCGGCGAGCAGCGCGTCGCCCGCGGCGCGGGCCTCGGCCGTGGCCGTCACCCGCCCGCCCCCGCTGCGCTGCCGCCGACGTCGCTCATCACCCCTCCATCGTCGCCC
>DATAGR010000684.1:0-6114 GCA_036263575.1 Aquihabitans sp.
GAGGGCGACGAGGAGTGGTCCGCCGACGACGAGTGGCTGATCGAGCGGGCCAAGCGCGAGCTCGAGCAGCTCGGCCTGGCCAAGGCGGGCCAGATCGAGGCCGGCTACGTCGTGCGCCAGGCCAAGGCGTACCCGATCTACGACGACCGCTACCGCGCCAACGTCGACGTCCTGCGGGCCTGGCTCGCCGAGCACGCCGCCAACGTGCACCCGGTGGGCCGCAACGGCATGTTCCGGTACAACAACCAGGACCACTCCATGTTCACCGCCATGCTGACGGTGGAGAACATCGTCACCGGCACCGACCACGACGTGTGGGAGGTCAACGTGGAGGAGGAGTACCACGAGGAGGGCGCCAAGGCCTCCGTCGAGCGCCCACCCGGCGCCCACGGCACCGGCCGCGACGCCCCCGTGATCCCCCGCTCCACCCTCGAGGCGGCCCGCACCAAGACCGACGGCTAGGCGGCCGCGGCGTCCCCACGGCGCCAGCTGCCGCCGACGAGCGTGGCGCCGATCACGATCAGCAGCGGGATCACCGGCACCTTGAAGCGGCTGTCGCCGAAGAAGGCCAGCGGCACCGCGGCCGTGGCCAGGGCTGCGCCCACGACCAGGACGTCGGTCCCCCGCCGCCGCCACAGCAGGGCGACGGCGCCGGCCACCCCGGCGGCGCAGACGAGCCAGTAGGTGAGGTCGGCCGCCCGGATGAGCCGCCGCTCCACGTCCTGGTCGATGAACGGGTCGGAGCGGTACGACTGGACCGCGATGACGCCGTCGTGGTCGCCGTCGCGGACCCACGTGTAGAAGAACCGCTTCCAGAGGAGGCCCGGCTGCTCGCCGGGCGCGTCGAGGGCGCCCCGGATCCCGATGCGGACCTTCTCCTGGTCGGCCTCGACCTCACCCGTGGGGCCGTCGAGCAGCGACCTGCCCGTGTCGCAGGCGGCGCGGGGGCTGAACGCACCGGTGGCGCCCGGCGCGTGCCCCATGCAGAGGTTCTCGCCGGTGTTGGTGGAGATGGGCACGAAGGCGTCCATCCGGATGGCGTTGCGGACGGTCCACGGCACGATGCAGGCGGCGACGGCGGCGGTGAGCAGCAGGCCCGATCGCAGCACCAGGCGCCGGTCACGGGTGGCGACCCACCACGCGAGGAGCACGACCGGCAGGATCGCCAGCGAGATGGGCCGGACCATGACGGCCAACCCGAGCAGCGCCCCGGCGGCGAGGACCCGGCGGGGGCGCAGGTCC
Organism: Aquihabitans sp.; assembly: GCA_036263575.1. Classification (GTDB taxonomy): domain Bacteria; phylum Actinomycetota; class Acidimicrobiia; order Acidimicrobiales; family Iamiaceae; genus Aquihabitans. The sequence goes on from DATAGR010000684.1 coordinate 1,243, forward strand.
TCGGGCCAGCGGGCCGTGACCAGCACGGCGCAGAAGCCGAGGAAGAGGGCGTTGTAGAGCGTCTCGCCCAGCACCGCGCCGGCGTGGAACACGAGGTTGGGGTAGACGGCGAGGCCGACCGCGGCCACGACGGCGGCGCGCGGCCCGGCGAGGGCTCGGGCCACGATCGCCCCGGCCACGACCGTGGCCGCGCCGAGCACGGCCTGGACCACGACCACCAGCGTGGCCACCTGGTCCGTGAGCGGGCTGCCCAGCCAGGTGACGATGCCGACGAACCACGGGTAGCCCGGCGGGTAGTACGCCGTCGGCTCGCCGGTCAGGGGCTCCACCATGCCGCGACCGTCGGCGATGACCTGGCCGTAGCCCACGTAGCGGGAGGGGTCGTAGAGGCCCTGGGGCGGGTGGTCCACCCACAGGCCCCACGCCAGCCGGAGGGCGAACCCGAGCACGGCCGCAGCCACCACGAGCCACCAGGTGGCGCTCCCCCGCCAGGCCGCCTCGCCGTCGCGGGGCGGTGCGGTGCCGGCCCGAGCGCCGGCCACCGGCTCCGCCGGGGTCGTCAGCGCCCCGGTCACCCGCGCCGGGCCCGCAGGCGGGCGACCCGGGCCCGCACGCCCCAGCTGCTCACGAGGGCCATGGACTCGGCGATGATGCGGCCCGACATCTTCGACGTCCCGAAGGCGCGGTCGACGAACGTGATCGGGATCTCCTCGATGACCATCTCACGGGCGACCATGCGGTGGGCCAGCTCGCTCATGAAGGCGTAGCCGCTCGAGCGGGTGGAGCCGACGTCGATGGCCCGCAGGGTCTCGGCCTTGTAGGCCCGGAAGCCCGACGTGGCGTCGCGGACGCCGAGCCCGAGGACCGCCGAGGTGTAGCGGTTGCCGTAGCGGCTGAGCGCCCGGCGGTGGAACGGCCAGTTCGGCGTGGACCCGCCCGGCACGTAGCGGCTGCCGATGGCGCAGTCGGCGCCACCGGTGGCCACGGCCTCGACCAGGAGCGGGATGACGGCGGGGTCGTGGGAGAAGTCGCAGTCCATCTGGACGATGACGTCGTAGCCGCCCTCCAGCGCCCGGGCGAAGCCCTCGCGGTAGGCCGCGCCCAGGCCGTCCTTGACCGGGCGGTGCAGCACCGAGACGGCCCCCAGCTCGGCGGCCGCCTTCTCGGCCAGCTCGCCGGTGCCGTCCGGGCTGTCGTCGTCGACCACCAGGACCTCGACGGTCGGGGCCGCGGCCCGCACCGCACCGAGGAAGCGCTCGACGTTCTCCGCCTCCTGGTACGTCGGCACCACCACCAGACTGCGCATCCGGGCGAGGCTACCTGCCCTCGCATCGGCGGTAGACCTCGAAGTACGGCGCGTAGTCGCCCACCGGGCAGAACTGCTCGCGCACCACCTGGTTTGGCTCGTCGGAGCCGAAGTCGCGCGACGAGTTGGGTTCGTCCCAGGCGTCCCAGATGTGGCTGAGCACCAGCCAGTCCGATCCCGCCACCTCCTCGGCCAGCCCGGAGTCCTCGGCGTTGGCCATGCCGGGGTCCATCTCGATGTAGCGCGTGGCCGGCACCAGGTCGGGGAACAGGTAGTAGAGGTACGCGTCGGAGTACGGCGTCTTGCGCAGGTCGGCCGTGCCCACGAAGAGGCGCTCGCCGGAGCTGACCTGGCCGTCGAGATCGTCGAGCATGCGCTGGGCGACGTCGGCGATCTCGGCCGATCCCAGGTAGAAGCGGCGGCCGTCGTTGCTGACCGGGTAGCCGAAGACGTCGTCCCTCGCCCCCTGGCGGACGAGGTCGACCCACGTGCGCGACGTGAAGTGCGGCAGCACGAGCAAGGGGATCGCCAGGACGGCGACGGCGGCGAACGTGCCGGCGTAGCGCCGCGCGGGCCGGACCCGCACGTGGGCGAGGACCTCGGTGATCGCGGCGGGCAGGAACGCGAGCGGCACGCAGCTGACCCATGCGAGGTGCGTGGAATCCGGCCGCTGCAGGGCCTGGGGCATGAGGCCGAGCCCGAGCAGCCCGACCGCCAGCAGGACCCGGGGCCGCCACGCCTCGGGCGCGGCCCGGACCCGCCACCAGCCCACGCCGACGACGAACAGCACGACGGCCGGTAGGAGGAAGAACCAGATGAAGGCCTGGTTCGGCGACTCGAGGGCCGGCAGCGACCAGGACGGCTCCCGCAGCGACGCCACCGCCTGGAGGGCGCCGTCGAAGCGGTCCCACGACGGCGGTTGGGGCAGGGAGCGCCCGGCCCGCAACTCGAAGACCGGCTCGAGCAGCATCCCCTCGATGGCGTTGCCGGGCCCGGCCGTGGCGAAGAGGTAGAGGTAGGGCGCGACGCCGAGGGCGACGCCCGCCAGCCACCGACGCCGGCGGGCCCAGCTGAGGCCGGCGCCGACCGCCAGCGCGCTGATGGCGACGGCGACGACCACGTCGGGCCGGAAGAGCAGCGCTCCGCCGGCCAGGAGGCCGGCCACGACGAGCAGCCGGTCGGCCCGCCTCGTGGCGTCGTCGGGGTCGGTGCCGGGGGCGTCGGTCAGCCACCGCCGGGCGCGGAGGGCGACCCAGAGGGAGGCCACCGCCAGCGCGACCGCGCCGTCCCAGGCGAGGGCGGTGAGGCCGATGGCGGTGGTGGTCAGCAGCACGCCGACGATGCCGGAGGCGAACATCGCCCGCCGCCCCCAGGGCCGCACGAGCGCCATGACGCCGAGGACGATGGCGGCGAGCTGGATCGCGCCGAAGGTGCGCTCGGCGGTGAGCGAGACGCCGAGGGCCTCGTACCACCCGGCCAGCGCCCACAGGGACCCCGGGCCGTAGAGGTGGAGGAAGTCCTCGTGCGGCACCCGGCCGTTGAGCACCTGCTCGGGGAACACGAGCATGAACCCCTCCTCCATCGGTGGGCCCTGGTACCGGAACAGGGCCCGCAGCGGGAGGGCGAAGGCGACCGCCACGCCGGCGACCGCGAGCACCGTGCGGAGGTCCGGGCGACGCCGGGCCCAGGCGGGCAGGCGGCCGTGGTCCTCGGCGAGGGGCGCAGGCGTCGTGGGTGCGGGCGGTGGACCGGGGGCGGCGGTGGCCCCGGCGGAGGTGGGGGTGGTCATGGGGCTCCGGGGTGGGCGACGGGCGCGGCGAGCGGGGTGTCGGGTGGTCGCGCCGTGCGTCGGGCTCGGCGGGGCAGCAGGGCGTCGATGGTGGCAGCGGCGCCGACGATGAGCACGAGGTCGCCGACGGTGCGGAAGCGGATGTGGCCGTAGGCGTAGACCGCGGTGACGGTGATCATGGCGAGCATGGCGACCAGGGGCCACACCGGCCGCCCGCGGCGGTGGATGACCCACAGCCCGACGAGCCCGGGGACGAGCAGCAGCCGGTAGACCCAGAGCCCCGCCTTGCTCCACTCGAGCGGCCGGCCCTCGAGGGCGATGGCGCGGGCGCTGTTCTCGGCGTAGCGCAGGTCCCAGACGCGGCTCACCCGGGCGGCGCCGACGGCCGGCCAGCGGTCGCGGTTCTCCTGCGCGTACTCGCGCCCGAGCTCGCCCCACGCCGCGGCCCGCTCGGCCTCGTCGCCGGGCGGGTCCGCGGGGAGCCCGGCGGCCACGCGCTCGGCCCGCTCGCGCTCCTGGCAGTTGAAGGACCAGTACCCGATGAACGGCCCGGCGTAGGTGTCCGGGCAGTTGGCGTAGTACAGGACCTCCTCGCTGTTGGTGGAGACGGGCACGGGTCGGTCGAACCGGAGGAGGTTCCGCACCGTCCACGGGGCCAGCAGGGCCAGCGCGACGGCGCCCATCACCAGGGCGTGGACGGGCCACCGGGGCAGCCGGGCGCGCGCGGACCACGCCAGCGGCAGGCACAGCAGCGGGAGGAGGAGCAGGGCCTCCCCTCGGGTCAGGACCGCCAGGCCGACGCCGGCCCCGACGAGGACGGCGCCGGCGAGGGTCGGCGCGTCGCGCCAGCGGTAGGCGGCGAGCAGCGTGGCGCCGACGAGGGCGGTGTAGAGGCCCTCCGGCCACAGCGTGCCGTCGATCATCCAGAGGTTCGGGTACACCGCCACGAGGGCGGCGCCGACCAACCCGGCGCGGTCGCTGTTGGTGAGCCGCCGGGCGAGGAGGCCGGCCACCACCACCACGGCGACGCCCGCCAGCGCGGCCATGGTCTTGTGGGAGAGGAACCCGCGCGCCCCGAGGAGCGACGACGGCGTGAGCCACAGCGTGAACAGCGGCGGGTGGATCGCCGACGGCACGAAGCGCCCCTCGGTGAGCCACTGGATGGGCTCGCCGAAGCCCACGCCGTCGGCGAGCATGTTCGCCTGGGCGTGGTAGAAGAACGGGTCGCCGTTGCCCGGGTTGCGCTCCAGGGCCGTCCCGAACGACCAGATCCGCGCCGCGAAGCTCGCCACGGCGATCGCCCACATCCCGCCGACGAACGTGCCGAGCGGGCGGTTCCGGTGGCGGAGCCACGGCCGCTCGACCAGGTACCAGGTCAGCGTGGCCAGCACGACGGTGACCACGAACGTCCAGGCCAGGGTGGGCCAGAAGCCGACGTTGAACTGCTGTCCCGGGTAGCGGGCTGCGCCGGGCGCCTCGCCGGTGTACGACGGGGCGCTCACCCAGCGACCGATCACCACGATCTGCCAGAGGTAGATGCCGTAGGAGATGCGGCCGAGGAACTGCATGGGCGCCGAGGCGAGGAAGCCGCGCACGGCGCCGCCGGCGGCGCGGCCGAAGACGGCGGGCAGCACCACACCGAGCGCCACGACGGCGTAGGACCAGTGCCGGGTGAACTCGCCGACCCGGTGGTAGCTGAGGTCGGTGCGGGAGAGGCCGAGCCCGTAGCCGGCGAGGACCAGCGCGCCGAGGGCGACCAGCACCGAGGCGGCCGCCG
>DATAGR010000685.1:0-3452 GCA_036263575.1 Aquihabitans sp.
GCAGCGGCCGGTCATGGTCAGCACGATCGGGTCGCTTGCGGCAAGCCCCCCACCTCGCGGTACGTTCGTGGTGGCGGGGAGCGCAGGGGCTGATCGGGAGGCTGACGGGCCGGGCGATCGTGGCGGCGTCCGCTCGGCGGACGAGCCGGCGGAGCGCGCTCAGCGGGGCAGGCCCAGGGTGCGCTCGCCGAGGATGGTTCGCAGGATCTGCGTCGTGCCGCCCATCAACGTGTACGCCGGCGCGTAGACGAGGTTGCGGGCGACCCGGGCCCGCACGTCGGCCAGGCCATCGGTCGCGGCCGGGTCCCACGCCTGGGCGGCCGCGCCGAGCACCCGGCCGCAGAACGCCGCCACCCGCTGCTCGTGCTCGGTGCACGCCGTCTTGGTCGCCGCCGAGAACGCGGGCGGCGCCTGCTGGAGGACCTCGCGCAGCACCAGCAGCCGCCCGATGCGGTAGCCGGCCTCCAGCGAGGCGACCTCCTGGCGAAGGCGCGGGTCGGACGTGTCGGCCAGCGGCAGGCAGTCCAGGTACAGCCGCCGGTTGCTGACGAGGCGGTCGATGCCGCCCCGCTCGTGCTCCATCTGGCGCATGACCTGCCGGAAGCTGCCGTTCGGCTCGCCGACGAGGTGGTCGCCCGGCACCACGACGTCCTCGAAGCGGACCTCGCAGAAGTGCTGGTCGCCCGACTGGTCGACGATGGGTCGGACCTCGATCCCCGGCGAGCGCAGGTCGACGACGAACTCGGAGAGCCCGGCGTGCGGGCGGGCCTCGGGGTCGGTCCGGGCGACGAGGTAGCACCAGTCGGCCGCGGCGGCGCCGCTGGTCCAGACCTTGGCGCCGGTGATGCGCCACGAGCCGTCGCCCGAGGGGTCGGGTACCGCTCGCGTGCGCAGCGAGGCGACGTCGGACCCGGCGTCGGGCTCGCTCATCCCGATGCACCACATCGACGTCCCCGCGAGGATGCCGGGCAGCCACCGGGCCTGCTGCTCGGCCGTGCCGAACTGCAGCAGCGTCGGCCCGATCTGGCGGTCGGCGAAGTAGGCCGTGGCGAGCGGCGCCCCGGCGGAGATCAGCGCCTCGAACACCACGAACCGCTCGAGCGCCGGGCGGCCGCCGCCGCCGACCTCGGTCGGCCACGTCATGCCGAGCCAGCCGTGCTCGGCGAGCTCCCGGGCGAACGCCGGGTCGTGGCCTACCAGCCAGCCGTCCTCCTGGTGCGGCCGGCGCGCCGCCGCCGCCTCGCCGGCCCGGGTCGCCTCCTCGGCGAGCGACGCGAGCTCGGGCGGGAGGCGCAGGTCCACGATCGAGAGCCTGCCAGGTCGCCGGCGACGCCCCCCACCCCACCGGCCGGCTCGAGGTCGGGCCGTTCTTGGTGCAGCAGCGGTCGCCTATCGACCATCCGTGCACCAAGAAGCGCTCGGCCGCTCCGTGGTGGGGCGGACTCACCGTTCTTGGTGCAGCAGCGGTCGCCTATCGACCATCCGTGCACCAAGAAGCGTCGACCGCCTGGCCCCCACGCACCGGATCGGTAGGGTCGGCGCCATGCGTGCGGTGGTGCTGACCAGCTACGGCGACCCAGAGGTGCTCACCCTGGCCGACGTGCCCGAGCCCGACCACGGCCCCGAGGACGCCGTGGTCGACATCGTGGCCACCGCCCTGAACCGGGCCGACCTCCTCCAGCGGCGCGGCTTCTACCCGGAGCCGGGCCCGCGCCGGGCCCACGAGGTGCCGGGCATGGAGCTGAGCGGCCGGGTGGCGGTGGTGGGCGACCGGGTGGAGGGCTGGTCGGTGGGGGACGAGGTGATGGCGATCGTCAGCGGCGGCGCCTACGCCGAGCGGATCGCACTGCCCGCCCGCCAGCTGATGGCCGTGCCCACGACCGTAGCGGTCGCCGACGCCGCGGCCATCCCCGAGGTCGGCATCACCGCCCACGACGCCCTCGTGGTGCAGGGCGGGCTCATGCCCGGCGGCTGGGCGCTGGTCCACGCCGGTGCGTCGGGCGTCGGTTCGATGGCGGTGCAGGTCGTGAAGGCCATGGGCGCCCGGGTGGTCACGACCACCTCGGCGGCCAAGGTCGACGCGGTGCGCGCGCTCGGGGCCGACGTGGTGGTCGACTACGGCGCCGCGGACTTCGTCGACGCCGCCCTCGAGGCCACCGGTGGCCACGGCGTGGACACCGTCCTCGACGTCGTCGGCGGTGACTACCTCGCCCGGAACCTCCGGGCGTTGCGGGTCGGCGGCACGATCGTGCAGGTCGGCGTCATGGGCGGCGGCAAGGCCACGATCGACCTCGCCGCCCTCCTGCCGAAGCGGGCCCACCTGGTGGGCACCGTCCTCCGGGCCCGCCCCGTCGAGCAGAAGATCGAGGCCACCCGCCGCTTCGCCGCCCAGGTCCTCCCGGCGATCGAGGGGGGCACGGTCCGCCCGGTCATCGACCGCCGCTTCGCCCTCGCCGACATCGCCGACGCCCACCGCTACCTCGAGACCAACGCCAACGTCGGCAAGGTCGTCATCGACGTCTGAGGGGCGGGCGCGGCGAGGTCGCCGCGGTCAGAAGCCGGCGCCGCTCCGCAGCGCGAGGTCGGCCCGGTCCTGGGCCCGGCGGCGCTTCACCGAGGGCAGCTGCGACAGGGCGAGGGCGCCCACGAAGCCGGCGACCATGCCGCCGACGTGCGCCTCCCAGGCGACCTCGTTGTCGGGCGTGAGGAACTGGGTGACGAAGAACAGCCCCAGCACCACCACGGCGGGCACGTACACGACCTGGAACGCGGCGGTGACGATGGCGGACAGGATGCGGCCGCGCGGGTGGAACACCACGTACGCGCCCATGGCCGCGGCGATGGCGCCCGAGGCGCCCACCAGCGGCACGGCTGCGTCCTGGTTCACCGCGGCGTAGCCGAGGGTGCCGGCGATGCCGCCCAGCAGGTAGAGCGCGAGGTGGCGAGCCCGCCCGAGGCGGTCCTCGACGTTGTTGCCGAAGACCCACAGGAAGAGCATGTTCCCCGCGAGGTGGGCCAGGTTGCCGTGCAGGAACATGCAGGTGAGCAGGGCCAGGTACACGGACTTGCCGTCGGGCGTGACCGACGGCGGCGGGACGTCCTCACAGCGGTCGGGGCGGTCGGCGAGGGGCTCGGCGGTGAGCAGCTCGCACGACACCGCGCCGTAGCGGAGCGAGAACTCGACGCCCTCGCGCTCCCGACGGAACTCGCCGGCGTCGTAGGACGCGGTGTCCGGGGCGTTCTGGTACGCCGAGGGCTGCACGAACAGGAACACCACGACGTTGACCACGATGAGGGCGACGGTCACCCAGGGGAAGCTGCGGGTCGGGAGGTCGTCGCGGAAGGGGAGGGCCACGGTTCAGCCCGCCCGTCCGAGGCGCATGCGCATGGCCCGCTGGCGCTGCTCCTCCGGGTCGAGCGTGGGGTCGGCGACCACGAGCGTGCCCCCGGCG
>DATAGR010000686.1:0-3526 GCA_036263575.1 Aquihabitans sp.
GTCGGAGCGGTGGGACTGCTGGGGATGTCCTCGTCGGGCGTCGGCGGGTTCACCGGGGGCTCCGGTGGAACCGGTCGAGCAGCTCGCGCTCGCGCGCCTGCATCACCTCGGTCTCCTCGGGGGTTGCGTGGTCGTGGCCGAGCACGTGCAGGATGCCGTGCACGACCAGGAGGGCGATCTCGTCCTCGAAGGTGCCGGCGTGGGCGGGGGCGTTGCGGGCGGCCACGGCCGGGCACACCACCACGTCGCCGAGCAGCAGCGGCAGGTCGGGCTCGTGGTCTCGATCGGGGCCGGAGGTCGAGCCGTCGGGCGAGCGCCCGGTGCCGACCTCGTCCTCGGCGTCGATCGGGAAGGCGAGGACGTCGGTGGGGCCCTGCTCGCCCATGAACGTGCCGTTGAGCTCGGCCATGGCCGGTTCGTCGACGAACAGCAGCGCCAGCTCGGCCTCGCCCCGCACGCCTTCGGCCTCGAGGACGGCGCGGGCCAGGGCCTCCCAGCGGACGAGGTCGAGGGCGTGGCCGCCGGGTTGGTCGGCCTGCTCGTCGGCGACGTAGACCTCGAGCGTGCCCTCGTCGGCCTGGCGCCGCTTGCGGGGACCGCTCGGTGCGGGGGGACGGATCACGACCCGCCCGAGCGCTGGCCGGCAGAGGAGGAGGAGGCGGCGCCGTCGCCGCCGGGGGCGGCCTCGCGCTCGTAGGCGTCGACGATGTCGGCGACGATCCGGTGGCGGACGACGTCGCGCCCCGACAGGCGCACGAAGCCGAGCCCGTCGATGCCGCCGAGGATGCGCTCGAGCCCGCCGAGGCCGGACCGGCCGCCGGGCACGTCGACCTGGGTGGTGTCGCCGGTGATGACGGCCTTGGACCCGAAGCCGATGCGGGTGAGGAACATCTTCATCTGCTCGGGCGTGGTGTTCTGGGCCTCGTCGAGGATGATGAAGCTCCCGTTGAGGGTTCGACCTCGCATGAAGGCGAGGGGGGCGACCTCGACGGTGCCGCGCTCCAGGAGCCGAGCTGCGGCCTCGGCGTCGACCATGTCGTGGAGGGCGTCGTAGAGGGGGCGCAGGTAGGGGTCGACCTTGGCCATGAGGTCGCCGGGCAGGAAGCCCAGCCGCTCCCCCGCCTCGACCGCCGGGCGGGTGAGGATGATGCGGTCGACCTGCTTGGCCTGCAGCGCCTGCACGGCCATGGCGACGGCCAGCCAGCTCTTGCCGGTGCCGGCGGGACCGATGCCGAAGGTGACGATGTTCTCGGCGATGGCGTCGATGTAGCGCTTCTGGCCCGACGTCTTGGGGCGGACGCGCCGGCCCTTGGCCGCCTTCAGGACCTCGGTGGTGAACACCTCGGAGGGCCGCTCGTGGGCCTTCACCATGTCGATGGTGCGCCCGAGGAGCGGGAGGTCGACCTGCTGGCCGGCCTGGAGCAGGGTGACGAGCTCGCCGAACAGGCGGCCGACCGCCTCGGCGTCGTCGCCCTCGATGCCGACCTCGTTGCCCCGGACGTGGATGTGGGCGCCGGGGAAGGCCGCCTCGACCGCTCGGAGGAGCTCGTCCCGTTCCCCGAGGAGGGGGCCCATGAGGTGGTTGCCGGGGACGTGGATGGTGAGTTGCGTCGTGGTCAAGGCGGGCTTTCGTCGCGGTAGTGCGTGTCAGCGTACCGTCGCCGACCCCTCCCACCGGTGGAAGAGGGCGAAACGGATCGACGGCCTGCGGCCCCGTGGCCGCCGGTACGATCCGCGGCCATGGACCCGACCGAGGCGGACGGGGGGTCGGCGGCGTTCGACGCCGCGCTCCGCGCCCTCACCGACGACGAGCGTGCCGGCGCAGCGGCCGCCGAGCGACGGCGGGAGCACTCGCTGCGCCGCCAGGCCGCCGAGTCCGGGGCCTTCGCCGGCGTGCTGCTCGACCTGGCCGAGCGGCGGCAGCGGCTGGTGATCGTGACCGTCGGCGGGCGCTCCGTGCGGGGCACGATCCGCACGCTGGGCACGGACTTCGTCGGCCTCCGGTCACCTGGTGCGGAGACGGCGCTGGTGGCGACGCGCGCCGTCACGTCGGTGCGCACGGAGCCGGGGACGGCGCCGACCGCCGGCGACCGCGTCGTCCACCTCGACGCGTCGCTGGCCGCGGTGCTGGCCGACCTGGCCGCCGAGCGCCCGTGGTGCTCGGTGCACACCACCGCCGGGGAGGCGGTGGGCGGCGAGCTGCGCGGCGCCGGGGTCGACGTCATCGCCGTGCGGGCCGCCACGGGCGACACGACCTACGTGCCCCTGCACGCGGTGGTCGACGTGGTCGTCCCCTGACGCACATCTGACGCGGCCGCGGCCGCCGTCCGAGCGAGGCCGGCGGCGTCGGTCAGGCGCGGGCTTCCGGCGTGCCGATGACCTCGGGGTAGAGGTGCTCGAGCGTGCCGGGGGCGATGCGGCTGGAGTCGATGAACGCGTCGACGTCGTCCTGCTTCAGGCGGATGACCCGCCCGAACCGGTAGCCGGGGATCTGGCCCTCGTCGATGAAGCGGTACAGCGTGCGCGGGGTGATGCCGAGGTACTTGGCAGCATCCGCGGTGCTGAGCCATTGGATTGGGGTGGACATGCCCGGAGCGTAGTCCTGACGGGTCCTTTCGTGGACAATCCGTCATCGGCGCACCTTCCCGGCCCCCTGCACGCGGGGTTACTGCTCGGTACTGCGCCGGGCCGGCGTTCGAGCGCCTGCTCGAGCTGGACGATCCAAGCGGTTCGAGGGCGTTCGTCCGGTTTCGGCACCTTCATGTTCCTCATTGCCTTTCGTGCCGGGCTTGTGGGAGGCTGCGCGGGCACCACGGCGGCGCTGCGACTCGGCCGCCCGTCCATCCCAGGGAGGCGGCACCCTGTCCAGCACCTCGAACCCGACCGCGCCTCCGGGCGCCGTACCCCTCGACGCCCCGGCGACCTCGGCGGGACGGGCGCTCCGCGCCAGGACCGGCCTGCCGAGCAGCCGTGCCGTCGTCGGCGGCCTGCTCGTGGCCGTGGCTGCGATCGGCACGTGGGCCGTCACCTACGGCGCCACGGCCTCCCCCGGCGATCGGTACCTGGTGGCGTCGCGCCCGATCGGGCCGGGGCAGCGGATCGGCACGGCCGACCTGTCGTGGTCGACCCTGGAGCTCTCGGCTGCGACGCGTGCCGGCGCCTTCGTCGACCAGCGAGCCCTCGCCGGCACCGTGGCGCTGGGCCCGATCGAGCCCGGCGAGCTGCTGCAGGCGGGCGCGGTGGCACCGGCCGCCGGCACGGCGGATGAGGGCGAGGTGTCCTTCGCCGTGGAGGCGGAGTGGGCCGTCGCCGGCTCGCTGCAGGCGGGTGATCGGATCGACGTCTTCGCCACCACCGAGGCCTCGAGCGGGGCGACGAGCCGTCGGGTCCTGGAGGGCGCGGTCGTCCGGAACATCACGAGCACCGGCGGCGACGGGCTCGGCGAGAGCCGGCGCCAGGTCGTCACCGTCGCCGTCCGTCGCGGCGACGAGGTGGAGGCCGTCGTCACCGCGGCGCGAGCGGCGAC
>DATAGR010000687.1:0-7563 GCA_036263575.1 Aquihabitans sp.
CCGCGCCAAGAAGACGCTCGCCGCCGCACGGGTGCGCTTCGAGGTGCCGCCGGAGGCCGACCGCCGCGAGCGGCTGGGCTCGGTGCTCAGCGTGATCTACGTGATCTTCACCGAGGGGTCGACCGCGACCTCCGGTGACGACCTGATCCGCCAGGACCTCGCCCACGAGGCGCTCCGCCTGGCGAGGGTGCTGGCCCGGCTGGTGCCCGACGAGGCGGAGGTCCACGGGCTGCTGGCCCTGCTCGAGCTGACCGCGGCGAGGTTCCCGGCCCGCACCGGACCCGATGGCGAACCGGTCCTCCTGGCGGAGCAGGACCGGCACCGATGGGACGTCGCGGCCGTGCGCCGGGGCCGTGCCGCCCTCGCCGCCGCCGGGCGGGTCGGTCGTGGCCTCGGGGCCTACGGGCTCCAGGCCGCCATCGCCGAGTGCCACGCCGTCGCCCCGTCGGTCGAGGGCACGGACTGGGACCGGATCGTGGTGCTCTACGAGGCGCTCGGTCGCCTGGCGCCCTCGTCCGTCGTCGAGCTCAACCGGGCGGTGGCGATCTCCATGGCGCAGGGCCCCGCCGCCGGCCTGGCCGTCGTCGACGCCCTCGCGGCCGACGAGCAGCTCGCCGGCTCGCACCTGCTGCCGAGCGTCCGCGGCGAGCTGCTCGCCCGGCTCGGTCGCACCGACGACGCCCGGGCCGAGCTCGAGCGCGCCGTGGCGCTCAGCACCGCCGCCGGCCAGCGGGCCGTCCTGGAACGGAAGCTCGCCGGGCTCGGCTGATCGATCCATCAAATCCACTTGATGTTTCGGGGCGGCGGTCGTACCGTGCCGCCATGGGGACCGTGCGAGCGCCCGAGGCCGACCATGGGCCGCCGCCGTTCCTGCGGCTCGCCGCCCACCCCATCCGGTGGCGGCTCCTCGCCGAGCTGGCGAGGAGCGACCGCGCCGTCCGGGAGCTGACGGCGCTCGTCGGCGAGCCGCAGAACCTGGTCTCGTACCACCTGGGCCACCTCCGCCGGGGCGAGCTGGTCCGGGCGCGCCGGAGCTCCGCCGACCGCCGCGACGCGTACTACGCGATCGACCTGGCCCGCTGCGCCGAGCTCCTCCAGTGCTCGGGCGCCGCGCTGCACCCGGGGCTCGCGCCGGCGCCTGCGCCGCCGCCCAGCGGGACGGCGGGCGGCCGCCACGGCCGGCGCCGCCGCCGCACGCGGGTGCTGTTCCTCTGCACCGGCAACGGGTCGCGCTCGCAGATGGCCGAGGCGCTGCTGCGCGACCGCTCCGGGGGAGCGGTCGAGGTCGTCAGCGCCGGGACGCACCCGAAGCCGGTGCCGGCCGGCGCGATCCGCGCCATGGCGGATCGCGGCATCGACCTCGGCGACGCCCGGTCGAAGCACGTCGACGTGTTCGCCCGGCGGCGCTTCGACCGGGTGATCACCCTCTGCGACCGGGTGCGCGAGGCGTGCCCCGACCTGGCCGCAGGGCCCGACGCCGTGCACTGGAGCATCGCCGACCCGTCGCTCGAGGACGAGGCGCCCGGCGACGGCCCGGGTTCGTTCGAGCGGGTCGCCCAGGAGCTCGAGACCCGCATCGGCTTCCTCCTCACCGACCTCGACCACCGAACAGGAAGGACCGGTCAGACCCATGGATGACAGCACCGTCAGCGTCCGCTACATGGTCCACGACGTCGAGCAGGCGGTGGCCTTCTACACAGGGGTCCTCGGCTTCGAGCCGTTCATGAGCGCGGCTCCCGCGTTCGCCGACGTCCGGCGGGGCAACCTCCGGCTGCTGATCAGCGGCCCGAGGAGCTCGGCCGGTCGCCCGATGCCGGACGGCGCCCGGCCCGGACCCGGCGGCTGGAACCGCATCCACCTCGTCGTCGACGACATCGACGCCGAGGTGGCCCGGCTCCGAGCGGCCGGGGTCCCGTTCCGCAACGACGTGATCAGCGGCCCCGGCGGGTCGCAGGTGCTCGTCCAGGACCCGTCGGAGAACGTGGTCGAGATCTTCCAGCCCTCCGAGCGCTGAACGGCCGGGCCGCCAGCCCGTTGGGGCGGCCCTCAACTCGGGTGGAGGTGGGCCCGCTCGCCGTGGCGGTCGAAGAGCGTGAGCACCTCGGCCGGTCCGCCGTAGCCGGTCATCCAGTGCGGCGTCATGGTGTCGAACTCGGCCGCCTGGCCCTCCTGCACGAGGTGCTCCCGCTCGCCGAGGCCGAGGCGGACGGTGCCCTCCAGCACGTAGAACCAGTCCCGGCCCGGGTGGACCTTCGGGGACGGGGTCCGCTTCGACCCGGGGATGCGGACCTTGGCGACGATCCGGCCCGACGGGTCGTCGTGGCGGTTGAGCATCCAGTACGTGAGCCCGTTGGCGGAGTCACGGGTCGGGCGGATCACGACGTCGTCGCCGGCGCTGTCGTCGGCCAGCAGCTCGTCGACGCTCGTCTCCAGGGCACGGGCGAGGGTGGCGAGGTGGTCGAGGGTGATGCGCCGGTGGCCGGTCTCGATGCGGCTGATGGTGGACGGGCCGATGTGCGACCGCCGCGCCAGCTCGTCGATCGACCAGCCTCGGGCGGTGCGGAGGCCGCGCAGGCGTCGGCGGGCGGTGCCCTCGATCGCGTCGCCTTGCGTCATCGGCAAGATCCTATGCGTTCAGCGCAGCGATCCCTACCGTGACCGCCATGGATCCGCACGACCACGACCGCCCGCACGAGCACCCTCACCACGGCGACCACCAGCACGGCCACGACCACGGCCCCGACCTCTCGTTCACGTCGCCGGAGATGGTGGCGTTCGCCGAGCTCGAGGGCGAGGTGCTGGCCGGCATGGCCGTCGGGGGCATCGGCGCCCTGGCCGAGCAGGCCGAGCGCCAGGGGCTGGACGTGCGCCGGGTGCTCGACGTCGGCGCGGGCCCCGGCGTGGGCACGTGCCTGCTGGCCGAGCGGTTCGCCTCGGCCGACGTGCTCGCCGTCGACGCCTCGGCCGCCATGCTCGAGCGGGCCGCAGCCCGGGCCGAGCGGCTCGGCGTCGGCGACCGGGTCGACACCAGGGAGCTGGAGCTGCCCACCGGCCTCGAGGGGATCGAGCCGGTCGACGTGGCGTGGGCGTCGATGTCGCTCCACCACGTCGGTGACGAGGTCGCCGCCCTGCGCGCCATCCACGACGTGCTGGTGTCGGGCGGCCTGCTCGCCCTGGTCGAGGCGGCCGGCCCGGTGCGCGTGCTGCCGTCCGACGTCGACCTCGACCGACCCGGGCTGTGGGAGCGGATCGACGCCGGCTGGGAGGCCTGGTTCGCCGCCATGCGCCGCGACCTGCCGGGTGCGACGCCGTCGGCCGACCATGCGACCATGCTGCGCCGGGCCGGCTTCGAGCTCGTCGCCCAGGAGCGCCTCGACCTCGCCCTCGACCCGCCGCTCGACGACCGGGCCCGCCGCCTCGCCCACCGCCACCTCTCGTGGACCCGCACCCAGCTGGCGTCGTACGCCGAGGAGGGCGACCGGGAGGTCCTCGACCGCCTGCTCGACGACGCGGACGAGGCATCGATCCTCCGCCGAGGCGATGCCCGCGTGCAGACGTCGCGCCGCCTCGTCCTCGCCCGGGCGGCGTCGCAGCGCTGACGCCGGCGGTCCGGTGGGCCATGATCCGGGCGACGCGATCCCAGGAGGGCACCATGGCGAGGGTTGACCAGTCGGCCGAGCTGACGGGCGGCAAGAGGATCGAGACGTTCGCCGAGGCGCGCGCGGCCATGGCTGCGGGCCTCGACTCGCTCAACGCCGCCGGCGACCTGGTGGGGACGATGACCGACGATGAGCTGCTCTGGTGCCTCGACGGCGACGCGCCGACGTGGGCCGGCCTCAGGTTCCTCGGCGCCGACGGCTACCACCACGCGCCGTTCGTGGCGGCGAAGGTCGATCGGGTGGGCCTGCCCGGCTTCGCGTTCAGCGACGGGCCTCGGGGCGCCGTCGTCGGGAACGCCACCTGCTTCCCGGTCTCCATGGCGCGCGGCGCCACCTGGGATCCGGAGCTCGAGGAGCGCGTGGGGGAGGCCATCGGTCGAGAGCTGCGGGCCGTCGGCGCGACGCTCACCGGCGCCGTGTGCGTCAACCTCCTGCGCCACCCGGCCTGGGGTCGGGCCCAGGAGACCTACGGCGAGGACCCGCACCACGTCGGCGAGCTCGGGGCGGCGCTGACGCGCGGGCTCCAGCGCCACGTGATGGCGTGCGTCAAGCACTTCGCCTGCAACTCCATGGAGAACGCCCGCTTCTCCGTCGACATCGAGGTCGACGACGTCGCGCTCCACGAGGTGTACCTGCCGCACTTCCGGCGCATCGTCGAGGAGGGCGTGGCGTCGGTCATGTCGGCGTACAACGCCGTGAACGGGGAGTGGTGCGGTCAGCACCACGGCCTGCTCCACGACGTCCTGCGCGACGAGTGGGGCTTCGAGGGCTTCGTGATCAGCGACTGGATCTTCGGGCTGCGCGACGCGGTCACGTCGGTGGCCGCCGGGCTCGACGTCGAGATGCCGTACCGGATGGTCCGGGCCCAGCACCTCCCCGACGCACTGGCCCGCGGTGAGGTGTCCCGGTACGAGGTCGAGGTGGCCGCCATGCACGTGGTGGACACGCTGCTGCGGTTCGACGACGTCCTGTCGGCACCGGCGCCCGACCGGTCGATCCTCGGCGCGCCCGAGCACCGGGCCCTGGCCCGCGAGGTCGCGACCCGCTCGGCGGTGCTGCTGCGCAACGAACCGGTCGACGGGGTGCCCGTGCTGCCGCTCGATGCCGGGCGAGTCGGCACGGTGGCGGTCCTCGGCCGCCTCGCCGACGCGGTGAACCTGGGCGACGGCGGGTCGAGCGACGTGTGGGACCTCGAGTGCGAGACGGTGCTCGGCGGGCTGCGCGGTGCGCTCGGCGACGTCACCCACCACGACGGCGGCGACCCGGCCGAGGCCGCCGCCGTGGCCGGTGCCGCCGACGTCGCGGTGGTCGTCGTCGGCTACACCCGCGACGACGAAGGCGAGTTCATCGGCGACACCGACCCGTCGCTGGCCGCGCTGTTCCCGGCCGCCGACGAGCCCGACGTCGCCGAGCGGTACGCCGCCGAGCTGGCCGACCTCCCGGAGACGACCAAGCCGCCGAGGTTGGCGGACCGGCCGGGTGGGTTCAGCACCGGTGGCGACCGCACGTCGCTCCGGCTCCCCGCCGCCGACGTCGCGCTGATCCACGCCGTGGCCGCCGCCAGCCCCCGGACGATCGTGGTGATCCAGGCCGGCAGCGCCGTCGTCATCGAGGAGTGGGTGGGCGAGGTGGCCGCCGTGGTGCAGGGCTGGTACGCCGGGTGCCAGGCCGGGCCCGGCCTCGCCGACGTGCTGCTCGGCGTCGTGGACCCGTCGGCCCGGCTGCCGTTCACCGTGCCGACCGACGAGGCCCACCTGCCGGCGTTCGATCGCGACGCCACGTCGTTCACCTACGACCGCTGGCACGGCTGGTGGCACGCCGAGCGCGCCGGCCACCGCCCGGCGTTCCCGTTCGGCTTCGGCCTCTCGTACACGACGTTCGCGCTCGGCGACGTCGACGTCGCGTCCGGCGGCGGGATGCTGACCGTGCAGGGAAGCGTCACCAACACCGGCGACCGCGACGGCGCCGACGTGGTGCAGGTCTACGCCGAGTTGCCCGACGCCGACGCGCCCCGGCGCCTGGTCGGGTTCGCACGAGTGGAGGTGGCCGCCGGCGTCGCCGCGCCGTTCACCATCTCGGTGCCGGTCGAGGGCCTCGCCACCCGCGACGCCGCCGCCCACGCGTGGCGAGGGCCCGCCGGCCGCCACCGCCTCTCGGTCGCCCGGTTCGCGACCGACCCCGACGCGCGCGTCGTCGACGTCGACCTCGACGTGTCCTAGGCGGGCAGGACCACGACCTTGCCGCCGTGGGGCTCGTGGCGCAGGCGGGCGAACCGGTCCGGGAGCTCGGCCAGGCCGATGGTCTCGGTGAGCATGGCCCGGGCGACGAGGCGGTCGTCCTCCAGCGCGCCGATCGTGTCGGTGAAGTCGCGCGGCTCGTAGTAGAGGCTGAAGCGCACGTCGAGCTCCTTGGCGAGGCCGATCCAGGGCACGATCGCCACCTCGGCCAGGCACACGCCGAGCACCACCACCCGACCGTCGACGCCGCAGTGGTCCATGGCCCGGCCGATCTGCTCGGGACGCCCGCTGCACTCCACGACCACCGAGCTTGGAGCACCGGCGGCGGCGACCGTCGCCGCCCCCAGGTCGCCGTCGCCCGGGTCGACCACCGCGTCGGCGCCGAGGTCGAGGGCGAGCTGCCGCCGGCTCGCCGACGGGTCGCTCGCCACCACCACGCCGGCGCCGAGGGCGCGCGCCCAGGCGATCACCGCCAGCCCGACGGGACCGGCGCCGATGACCGACACCGCCTCGCCCGGCTGCAGGTCGGCTCGCCGCAGGGCGCGCCGGGCCACGGCGAGCGGCTCGACGAGGGCCTGCTCGGGGCCCGACAGGGCGGTCGGCAGGGCGAAGAGGTCGCGGGCGGCCACCGCCACGTGCTCGGCGAAGCCGCCGGGGCGGTCCAGGCCGAGCAGGGCGGTGGCCCGGCAGTGGTCGGGCCGACCCCTCGTGCACTCGGCGCACGTGCCGCACCCCGTGGTGGGCCGCACCGCCACCGCCTGGCCGGGCCGCCACCGGTCGCCGACCTCGGGCCCGACGGCCTCCACCACGCCGGCGATCTCGTGGCCGAGGATCGTGCCCGGTGCGCCGATCACCCCCGCCACGTGGAGGTCGCTGCCGCAGATGCCGCACGCCGTGACCGCCAGCACCACGCCGTCGGGGGCCGGCACCGGGTCGGCCACCTCGGCGAGCGCCAGCTCCGGCGGCGTCGAGGTCAGCGTGACGGCGCGCACGTCAGCCGCCGATGACGATGGTGGGCGGGTCGGCCACGCCGTGCTGGTCGGCGCAGAGGGCCCGGTAGAAGGCGAGGACGGTCGCGGCGTCGATGACCAGCTCGACGCTGTCGTCGTCGCGCAGGTTGAGGTTGGCGCCGTAGATGGTGAACGACACGTCGGTCACCTCGGTGTTCGAGTCCGGCACGTGCAGCGTGTGCACCGAACCGGCCGGCTCGTAGAGGTACGAGCCGGAAGTGTTCACCGCCTCGGGGCTCTCCAGGTAGTGCCAGCTGCCGGAGCGGGTGAAGGCGTCGACGTGGCCGGTGTGGCGGTGGCGCTGGATCGTGGTGCCCGGCGCGAAGTGGTTGCGCACGACCCACACCCCGGCGCCGAGGTCGACGCGCAGCAGCTGCAGCAGCGCGCCGTCGCCCAGGTCGACGAACGGCAGGTCGGCCTCGCCGCGGTGGATGGTGGGCGGCTCGGTCAGCAGGTCGGTCATGGCGGTTCCCCTGGATGTGGCGGACGGTCCCGGGTCCGACGGTACCGGCGCCTCGGCGGGCACGCAGCCCCTAGGTTCCCGGCATGGCGTTCGAGACGGTGACGGGGTACTGCTGGCCGCAGTCGGCGACGGGCGGGGGGACGGTCGGCCTGCACGTGTCGTCGGCCGGCGGGCGACCGGTGGCGGTGGAGGTC
>DATAGR010000688.1:0-1905 GCA_036263575.1 Aquihabitans sp.
AGACCGGGGTGGCCGGGGCGGCGGTGCCACCGCCGCTGGCCGCCGGCGGTGCGGTGGTGGCCGGGGGTTCGGTGGTCGGCGCCACGGAGCAGTCGGGCTCGTCGAGCTCGACGGTGCCCGACCCGAGCAGGAGGTCATCGGTGGTGGTGAGGACCTCGACCTCGGCTGCGGCGACGAACGGGATCGTGACGACGATGGCGTCGTCGGCGGGGATCGTGACCCCGGCCGCCACGACCTCGTCGTTGACCACGACGTTGGCGCCGACGTCGGCGCCCTCGTCGAAGTTGATGACCACGAGGTCGATCACCGGGTCGGTGCCGTCGCACGCCGTCTCGGCATCGATGCCGACCTGCTCGCACCCGGGGTCCTCGAACACGATGTCGGTGGCTGCGAGGACGAGGTCGTCGGTGGTGGTGCGGATCTCGAGGAGGCTGGCGGTGCCGTCGAAGAGGAAGGGGAAGTACTCGGTGTAGGCGTCCTCGGCGGGCACCGTGACGTCGGTGGACACGACCTCGCCGTCGATGACGACGTTGATCCCGAGGTCGGCGGGCTCGTCGTTGATGATCGTGACCTCGAGGAAGGAGTCCGGACCGTCGCAGAGCGCTGCGGTGTTGACGTCGATGGCAGGCGGCGCCTGGGCCGAGGCCACGAACGAGGAGCCGCCGACGAGGCCGACGAGCGCCAGCGTCGCGACCGCGAGCTTCCAGGTACGTGCTGCGTGCTTCACGTGTTCCCGCCTTCGAGGGGTGGTGGTTGGTCGGAGAGAGGTTAGACCACTGGGCCGCTCGCTCGTCGAACCGGTCCGACCGGGTGGTCAGGCGACGGGGTGGAGCGGCAGCCGCCCGTCGCACGCGGTGGGCGCCTCGGCCGGTGCGGCGGCACGGGCCGCGGCCCGGGCCGAGCCGACCGTGAGGCGGGACCTGGTCAGCTCCACCACGAGGCCCACGGCCACACCGGTGCCGAGGCCCAGCGCGATGCCCAGCACCAGGTTGTCCTCGAAGACCCGACCGCCGAGGAAGCCGATCGCCGAGGCCTGTCCGGCCCACAGGACCGCGCCCAGGCCGACGCTGGCGACGTACGAGCGGAGGCGCATGCCGACGAAGCCGGCCGTGAAGGTGGCCGCGGTGCGGCCGCCGGGCACGAACCGGGCGACGATGAGGGTGCCGGGCCCGTGGGCCTCCAGCATGCGGCGCGCCCAGGTCACGGCCTTGCCGGTGCGGCCACCGGGCAGCACGCCGCCCCGCCGGGTGCGGACGTGGCGACCGATGGCGTACGAGGCGACGTCACCGGCGAGGGCTCCCGCCGCGGCGGCGAGCACGATGCCGGTGATCGAGGCGTCGCCCCTGGCGGCCAGCACCGAGGCGGTGATGATGACGCCCTCGCTGGGCACCACCGGCACGACGGCGTCCAGGGCGGCCACCGCGAACACGATCACCAGCGCCCACGCCGCCAGGGCAGCGATCTGATCCATCCCGAGCTCCATCGCCCGTCACCTCCTCGTTCCGTGCACCGAGATCGTGCGACGAGGCGGTTGGAGCCCGCTTGGAGGTCGCTTGGAGCGCAGGCCGGCGGCCCGGACACGACCGCCGGCGGCCCACCCGTACGATGTGCCGGCCGGTGGCGACCACCGGCGGAAGGGGACCTCGCATGACCACCCACCAGCTCACCATCGGCGACGCCGGGTTCTGGCGGCGCCCGCTCCAGGAGCGCATGGACGACTTCGCCGAGCTGCGGGCCGAGGGGCCCTTCGTCCGGGCCGAGGTCCCCAACCTGCTCACCGGCCAGATGGACGAGTTCTTCGCCGTGACGCGCTACGCCGAGCTGGTCGAGATCAGCCGCCACCCGCAGGACTTCTGCTCGGGACGGGGCTCCACGAACATCTCCGACATGCCGGCCGAGGCCCTC
>DATAGR010000689.1:0-6863 GCA_036263575.1 Aquihabitans sp.
CGTGGTCCGCGCCGACCCCGGGCGCCCCGCCGTCGACGGGACGGCGACGCTCGTGCTCGGCGCCACCACCGAGGAGCCGCTGCCCTCGTTCACCCTCGACCTGTCCGGGCCGGAGGTCGAGGAGGCCACGGTCGACGGCGAGGCCGCGGAGGTGGCGCGGCTGGACGACGGGCAGGTCGAGGTCACGCCCAAGGCGGCGCTCGACCCGGCGGCGGAGGTCGAGGTGGTCCTCACCTACGGCGGCGTCCCCGACGTCGGCCGCTTCCCCGGGCTCGGGGTCCCGGTCGGCTGGCAGCCCGACGACGTGGGCGGCTGGTTCGCCATGTCGGAGCCGGACGGCACCGCGACCTGGGTCCCGGTGAACGACCACCCGTCGGACAAGGCGACGTGGACCATCACCCTCGACACGCCCGCCGACGCGGTCGGGGTCGCCAACGGACGGCTCCTCGAGCGCGACGCCGGCGACGACGGCCGGCGGCGGTGGGTGTGGGAGACCGACGAGCCGATGGCCTCGTACCTCGTCTTCGTGGCGGTGGGCGACTACGAGCTCGAGGAGCGCTCGGGACCGGGCGGCACCCGCGTGCTGTTCGCGTTCCCGTCCGACCTGCCGGCCGACGACCGGCGGGCCTTCGACGAGCTCGATGCCATCCTCACCTTCTTCACCGAGACGTTCGGCCCGTACCCCGACGACGACGCGGGTGCGGTCGTCGTGCCGTCGGACCTGGGGCTCGCGCTCGAGACGCAGACCCGTCCCCTGTTCGGCCTCGACGCGACGGGTGAGGACGAGGTGTGGGCGCTGGCCCACGAGCTGGCCCACCAGTGGTTCGGCAACGCCGTCACCCCCGAGGGCTGGGACGACCTGTGGCTCAACGAGGGCTTCGCCACCTACGCCGACTGGCTCTACATCGACCACGTCGGCGACGCCACGATCGACGAGATGGCCACCGACGCCAGCGACCGAGGCGTCGACCTCGCGGTGCTCGATCCGAAGGCGGCGGGGACGTTCGACAACGCGGTCTACGAGGGCGGCGCGCTGGTGCTCCACGCCCTCCGCCGGACCATCGGCGACGACGACTTCTTCGAGCTCCTGCGCCGTTGGTACGGCGACCACCGCGGCTCGAACGCCACCACCGAGGACCTCGTCGCCCTGGCCGAGGAGGTCTCGGGCGACGAGCTCGACGCCTTCTTCCAGGCGTGGCTGCGCTCGCCGGACCAGCCCGAACTCCCCGGTTGAGGGCCCGACCACGGCACCGGGTTCCGTTTGCGGCCCTCGCGCGACGGCCGGTAGCGTGCCCTTCGCCCCGGAGACGGGGTGGGACCCCGCTGCCCTCGGGCATCGGGTTCTGAAGGTCCCGTGGTGCAGTTTGGAGTGCACGCCGGCCTGTCAAGCCGGAGGTCGCGGGTTCAAATCCCGTCGGGACCGCTCCGGCGGTCGGATCCGTCCGACCGCCGGACAACCACGGTCGGGTAGCTCAGTTGGCAGAGCGACCGCCTGAAAAGCGGTAGGTCACCGGATCGACGCCGGTTCCGACCACCAGGTTGCGCCAGGTCAGTCCCCCCGGGGTCTGGCCTGGTGTCGTTTTCGCCCCTTCGGCGCCGGGCGGGTCCGGACCGCGCCGCACGGCGGTCCGGCGGGTCCCAGGGTGGACGTGCCATCATGACGGCGATCTTCGGCGGCCCGCAGCCGAGGGCGGCATCGAGTGGCGGGCTGGAGGATCCGATGCACCGTCCCGTCCGGGTGGCCCTGGCCGCCCTCCTCGTCGCCCCGCTGGCCCTCGTGGCCGCCGACCCGGTCGACGCCGCGCCGCCGACGGTCTCGGCCACCTCCGGTGCGCCCGGCACCGTGGTCGAGGTCTCGTCGCCGGACTGCGTCTCCGACGAGGAGCAGGGGCAGTTCCGCATCCTGCAGGCCCGCCTCATCTCGGGCGTGGCCCCGAACGAGGTGCTGGCCGGCGCCGGCGGCGGCGGTGAGGGGACCACCACGGTCGTCGTCCCCGACTGGGTGGACCCGGACGCGCCCGCCTCGATCGAGGCGGCCTGCCTCGCGATCGACTTCGACCCCGACGAGGAGCTCAGCGAGTTCCCCGAGCCGGTGATCACGCCGCTCGACCCCGTCGCCTTCGACATCCTGCCCGGCCCCGGCGCACCGACCCAGGTCCGGTCCTACAGCCGCACCTCGCTGCTCGTCGGACAGGGCTTCACCGTCTCCGGGCAGGGCTGCGACCTGCCCGGTGCCACCTACGCCGGCGTCGACCTGAGCCCCGGCGACGACCCCTCGGGCCGCACCTTCGCCCCGGTGGCGGGCGGGGCCGAGGAGCTGACCGGCACCGACTACGAGGTCGGCGCCGTCCTGGCCGACTCCGGCGTCGACTTCAGCTGGTCCATCGACGGCGGTGACCCGCCGGTCCTCTCCGGCCTCGAGGTCGACGAGCGGCCGAGCACGATCGAGCCCGGCACCTACACGGCCGTCTCGTACTGCGCTGACGAGGAGGGCGACAACCTGCTCTACGAGCCGCAGCGCATCGAGGTCACGGGTACGGCGCCCGTCGGCGAGGTGGACCTCACCGTCGCGCCGGGCTCCGACCTCGTGACGCTGGCCGGGTCGTCGTGCACGGCCGGGCCCGTCTCCGTCTTCCTCGAGGCCGTGCCGGGCGACCTGCTGCTGGAGGAGGACGAGCTCTTCGACGCCGAGTCCGGCGCGGCGAGCACCCGAGGCCGGACCGGTGATCGTCGGGCCGAGCGCTCCGGCCCGTTCGCGCTGCCGGTGCCGTCGCCCGACGCGCCGGCCGCGGGCGGATCCCGCCCCTCGACCCGCGCCCTGGCCGACGAGGAGTTCCTCGAGGCGGAGGTCGACCCGGCGGCCGACGGCACGTGGTCCATCAGCGACGCCGCCGGCTTCGAGGAGGGCTTCGTGTTCGGCTCCGCGGTCTGCGGCGACCCGTTCGGCGACGGTTTCGTGTACGACGAGCAGGGCGTGGCCCTGGCGGCCGAAGCGACCCCGCCGACCGTCCCGCCGACCACGCCGACCACGCCCCCCGCGACGCCGCCGCCAGCGGCCCCCGGCCCGGCCGTCGCCATCCCCGGCACGCCCGCCTACACCGGCTGACCCCGGGGGGCGCGCCAGCGCCCCCGGGTGTCGCGCCGTGACGTGGCACCCGGCACACCCGGGGCGCGTGCGACGCAGCCCGTGCCACCATCGGCCCATGGCGCGACCCCCGGCCCCACATCGACCGATCGGCCTCCGGGCAGGAGGGCGGCGATGACGGCCGCCGTGCAGACGAGGGACACGAGCCGCGAGGTCGTGACCCGGCGCATCTCGTTCGAGTCGTCGCTCCGCGACCTCCCGAAGCACTTCGCCGCCGACGGCGACCTGATCCTCAGCCACCTGGCGGCGTCGCTCTCGGCGGTGTTCCCCGACGGCGAGGACTTCTTCGTCCGCTCCGTGCGCCACTACCGCGACGACGTCACCGACCCGGTGCTGAGGCGCCAGGTCGCCGGCTTCATCGGCCAGGAGGCCGTCCACGGGCGTGAGCACCGGGCGCTGAACGACCGGCTGGCCGAGCTCGGCTACCCCACCAAGCGCATCGAGCGCATGACGCGCGCCGGCCTGGGGGTGCGGGAGCGGCTGCTGCCGCCGTCGTCCAACCTGGCGGCCACCGCCGCGCTCGAGCACTTCACCGCCACGCTGGCCGAGCTGGTCCTGTCGAGCGAGGATGCCCGGGCCCTGTTCGGCGACCAGCGGGTGCTCGACCTCTTCCTGTGGCACGCGCTCGAGGAGTCGGAGCACAAGGCGGTGGCGTTCGACGTGTACCGGGCGGTCGGCGGCACCGAGCGCATGCGGACCGTCACCATGGACGTCCTGACGGTCGGCTTCCTCGGCACCATGGCCGTCCAGGTGCTGGCCTCCCTGCTCGGCGACCGGGCCACCTACCGCCGGGGCGAGCTCCGCCGGAGCTGGCGGCGCTTCCGTCGGACGCCGCTCGTCTCGCGCGAGCTGTGGCAGCGGTTGCGCGACTACCAGCGTCCCGACTTCCACCCCGACGACCGGGACACCACCGAGCTCGTCGAGCGGTGGCGGGCCGAGCTGTTCGGACCGTCCGGCACCCTCAGCGACAAGCTCGCCGGGAGCGCGGCGTGACCGGCGCGAACGGCGCGAACGGCGCGACGGCCCCGGACGCCACCGCCGGGGTGGAGCACGTGGACGTCCTGGTCATCGGTGCCGGGCTGTCGGGCATCGGCGTGGCCCACCACCTGCAGGAGCGGTGCCCCTGGGCCGAGGTCGCCATCTTCGAGGCGCGGGACGCCATCGGGGGCACGTGGGACCTCTTCCGCTACCCCGGGCTCCGGTCGGACTCCGACATGTACACCCTCGGCTACGCGTTCCGGCCGTGGACGGGTGAGCGGTCGATCGCCACCGGGGACTCGATCCTGCAGTACATCCGCGACACCGCGGCCGAGGACGGCACCGACCGCCGCATCCGGTTCCACCACCGGATCGTTTGGGCGGAGTGGCGCACCGACGAGGCCCGCTGGCACGTCACCGCCGAGCGCACCGACACCGGCGAGGCGGTCTCGATCACGTGCGGCTTCCTGTTCTCCTGCACCGGCTACTACCGCTACGACCACGGGTACCAGCCGGAGTTCCCCGGGGTCGACCGCTACCAGGGGACGATGATCCACCCCCAGGACTGGCCGGAGGACCTCGATCCCACCGGTCGGCGCGTCGTCGTGATCGGCAGCGGGGCCACGGCGGTCACGCTGGTGCCCGCGCTGGCCGAGACCGCCGAGCACGTCACCATGCTCCAGCGCTCGCCGACCTACATCATCGCCGTGCCGGCGCGGAGCCCCGTGGGCCGGCTGCTCCACAAGGTCCTCCCCACCCGCTGGGCCGGCGCCGCCGCCCGCTGGTTCCAAGCCCTGCTCACCCAGGGCAGCTACCGCTTGAGCCGCCGCCGGCCCGAGCTCGTGAAGAAGGCCCTGCGCAAGGGCCTCGAGCGCCAGCTGCCGGACGGCTACGACATCGACACCCACTTCACGCCCGCGTACGACCCGTGGGACCAGCGCCTCTGCGCCGTGCCGGACGGCGACCTCTTCGAGGCCATCTCCGTCGGCACGGCGTCGGTGGTCACCGACCGGATCGAGACCTTCACCGAGCGGGGCATCCAGCTGCGGTCGGGCGACGAGCTCGAGGCCGACGTCGTCGTCTCGGCCACCGGGCTCGAGCTGCTGTTCCTCGGCGGCATCGAGGTGGTCGTCGACGGCGAACCCGTCGACCTCGCCAGCCGCATCGCGTACAAGGGGATGATGCTCGAGGGCGTGCCGAACCTGGCGATCGCCATCGGCTACACCAACGCCTCCTGGACGCTGAAGGTCGACCTGATCGCCGAGCACGTCTGCCGCATCCTCGGCCTGATGCGCGAGCGCGGGTTGCGCCAGTGCACGCCGGTGAACCGGGACACCTCGGTCAGCACCGCACCGCTCCTCGGGCTGGCGTCGGGCTACGTCCAGCGCTCCGCCGACCGCTTCCCGAAGCAGGGCTCGCACGACCCCTGGCAGCTGCACCAGAGCTACCTGCGCGACTACCGGGCCCTCAGGTCGTCGGGCGTCGAGGACCCCGCCCTCGAGCTCTCGAACCCGACGCCGACGGCGCACCCCGGGACCTCGGTGGCCCCACCGGCCGAACCCGTCGCCGCCGCCGACTGAGCCCTTAGAGGGCGTCGCCGCGCCGGTCGAGCACGAGCTGCACCACGTCCTGGAGGGGCACGCCGTCGCGTCGCGCCCGGTCCCGCAGGAGCGCGAGGGCGGCGTCCGGGTCGGTGCCCGGCCGCCGGGCCATGACGATGCCCTTCGCCTGCTCGATCGCCGAGCGGGCCCGCATCACGTCCTGCAGGTGCTCGTTCAGGCCGAACACCTCCCAGTACGCCGCCGAGTTCGAGAGCACGACGGCGGCGGCGGCCGCGATGTCGCCGCCGAGGGCCTCGTCGTGGTCGTCGAAGGCCTCGGGTTCGGCGGCGTAGAGGTTGAGGGCCCCCACCGCGCACTCGGCCGACCCCAGGGGGAGCGACAGCGTGCTCCCCACCCCGTGGTCCAGCGCGGCCTGGACGAACTCGGGGTACTGGTCGGCCGCCTCTCGCAGGTCGTCGACGCGCACGACGGCCTGACGGCGCCAGGAGTCGAGGCACGGCCCTCGATCGGCGCGGTACTGGGCCTCGTCGATCGCCGGCGCGTCGGGATCGGTGAACACGCGCGTGGCGACGCTCCCGTCCTCGTCGTGCATGGCGATGCCGGCCATGTGCGCGGCCGGGACCGCGGCGGTCACGATGCCCACGACGCGCTGGAGGGTCTCGCCCACCGAGGCCTCGGCGAGCATGAACCCGGCCAGCGCCTGCAGCGCCTCGCTGCGCCTGTCGTCGTCGGACAATGGGTTGCCTCTCGCTCGTCGTCCGTGCCCGCTACCCGCCGGCCTGGTCCGGAACCACCATCCACCGGCGGCGGGCGCCAGGACGGCGCCAGGAGCGGGACGCGTCGTGTCGCCCTCGCCGAGCGGGGTAGGGCCCGGCCTTCGACTGCGACGGCGGACCGCCGCACACCCGACCGGGAGGACGACATGGCTGACGGCGGCACACCGCTGGGCGAACGGCGGATCGGCGACCGGGCCGTCGCCTGCATCGGCCTCGGCGCCATGCCGATGTCGGTGGCCGGCCGCCCCGACGAGGAGCGATCGACGGCCACGATCCACGTCGCGCTCGACCGCGGCGTCACCCTGATCGACACCGCCGACGCCTACTGCACGGGGGCCGACGAGTTCGGCCACAACGAGGAGCTCGTGGCCCGCGCCGTGCGAGCCTGGTCGGGGGACCGGG
>DATAGR010000690.1:0-3798 GCA_036263575.1 Aquihabitans sp.
CGGCGAGGCGATCGTCACCACCCTGACCGACGAGGGCACGCCGACACCGGTGGCGTGGACCCGCGTCCGCCCCCCGCAGTCGCAGATCGGTGCGGTGGCCCCCACCGAGGTGCAGACCATGGCCGAGGCCGGCGAGCGGTGGGCGACCTACGCCGAGGAGGTCGACCGGGAGTCGGCTCGCGAGCTGCTGGCCACCAAGATGGGCGTGCCCTCGCCGTCGACGCCGGCGAGCCCGGCTCCTCCGCCGACCCCGCCAGCGGCACCGGCGGGCTCGGCTCCCCCACCCGCCCCGACGTCCGCGCCCGAGCCGTCGCAGCCCTCACCCGACGACCTCGTCCGCGAGGCCGGGATCGAGGATCTCGAGGACCCGGTCCCCGCTCCTCGCCCGGGCGATCACCAGACCGAGGGTGGGCCCGGCACCGGTCGCCGATCGAGCGGTGGACGGCGGCGGAAGACCAGTGATCGCAGCTCGGGAGGCCGAGGCCGAGGACCGTCGACCGGCGCCGTCGGCGACTTCCTGGGCAGCCGTGAGGGCCGGGCGACCGTGAACAACGTGGTCAGGGGCGTCTTCGACCTGCTTCGCAAGCGGCGCTGACCACTCCGACCCGGAACTCCGGCGGATGGGTGTGACCGCCGCGGTGGTTCGAGTCCGGCGCACCGATCCGGCCTAGCCTCCGCACGTCGGTGCGGGTGGCGCTGGGCCCCCTGAGCGTTCAGCCCCGCTGCCTGCGCCGGCGCTCTGCCTCCCGCTGCTCGCGTCGGTCACGCTGCCGCTCCGGGGCACCAGGTGCCGCTCGGCGTACGCCGGGGCCGCGGCCCCGGTGATGCTCGTCGTCTCACCGCACTCGCACGTCGGTCCGCCCATCGATGCGAGGGTACGCCCGGCACCGTCGTCCGACCGGGCTCAGCCGGCCTTGTCGCTGGGGATCAGTCGTCGTCGCGCCCGGTGAGCGAGCCCTTCAGCTCGTGCATCACCTGGTGAGCGGCGCGACGTCGGATCACCTCATCTCCGGGCATCGGGGGCCGACGTGTCACGGTGTGTCGATGGGCGGACGAGGCGTGGTGCGGTCAGGGGACCGTGGACGGGCCTCCCGCCACCTGATCCCGCTGGTGGTCGTGGCGGCGCTCTTGGGCGTGTCCGCCGCGGCGGCGCCGACAGCGGCTGCGCCGGCGGCTGCCGCTGCGGGCTCGAACCTGGGTGTGGCGACCTTCGGCGCCCTCGCCGTCGACCCCACCAGCGGCCGGGTGTTCGCGTCCGGTGACGATGCCGTGCTCGCCTTCGCACCGGATGGCAGCCCGGCGGGCGCCGTCCGCGAGGTCTACGGCGCCCGCGGGATGGCCTTCGGCGTCGGCTCGCTGTGGGTCGCGCAGACGACGGCGGCATCGATCGCCGAGATCGATCCTGCGACCATGCACAAGGTGCGCGAGCACGACGCGGGCGGCGCCGTGGGTGCCGACGTCGTCGTGGTCGGTCGCAAGGTGTGGTTCACCCAGGTGGGCACGCCCGGCACCGGAGGGCTGCGATCGCTCGATCCGGCCACGGGCGCGATGTCGGCCGTCGGGCCGTGGGTCGGCCCGGCGCTCACCGAGATCCCCGGATCCACCACCCACCTCCTGGCAGCTGACCCCTCCGGTCGCGGAGCCGTGAAGGTCGACGTGACGACGGATCCGCCGACCGTGGTCGCCCGGGCGGAGGAGGGCACCGGCCTCGACGCCGGGGCCGGCATCGCCACCAGCCCCAGCACCATGGTGGCGCCCATCGGCGGCCGGCTCCACGGGATGGTCGAGGTCGACCTGCACCCGGTGGGCGGCGTGATGGAGCGGACCGGCATGGCGTACCCCGGGGTGCCCTACCCGTCCTCGCCGTACCCGAGGGCGTTGGCGTACAGCCCGGGCAACGGCGGGGCGGTGGCTGCCACCACGGTGAGGGGGATGAAGCTCCTGGTGGCGCGGCCCGGTGAGCCCCGCTGGACGCACGTCATCCCGCTCGCCGGCGAGCCCGTCGGCGACGGCGTCGCGTTGTCGGCCAGCAACCACATGGCGTACGTCGTGGCCGAGGACCCGGTGGGCGGGCTCCGCCTGGACGCACACCCGCTCACACCCACCATCACCTCGATCTCGACGCGTGCGGTCACCCGCCGGCTCAGGACGACGATCACGGTCGACGGGTCCGGCCTCGGCTCCATCCGTGCGGTGTTCCTCGGCGGCGCCCGAGTCGACTTCGCGCCCGACGGCGCCTCCCGATTGGAGGTCGAGATCGTCACCGACCTGGAACCGGGCATCCACGCCCTGACCCTGGCAGGACCGATCGGCACGGTCTCCGGGCACCTCCGGGTCGACCCGAACCCCGGGCGAACCCTCACCGGCACCATCACCCGTGACGGCATCGCGGTCAGCGGCGCACCGGTCGCCATCATCGACGAGCAGGGGCGGCGACGCACCACGACAGGGCCCTCGGGGACGTACAGCTTCCCCGCGCTCCCCTTCGGACGGGCCTACGACCTCGAGGTCACCGATCCCGCACGAGGGACGGTCATCAGCCACGACGACCTCGACCTCACCGCCGGCACCTCGTCAACGGTCGACGTCGACCTGACGTCACCACCGGCACCCGACTCGGAGCGGCGTCGAACCGACCTGCCACCAGGGGAGGTTCGGCGTCTCGTCGTACGGCAGTACGACGGCCGCGCCTTCGTGGCCGTCGGTGACGAGATCGTCGTGTTCGATCGCGACGGCCGCCTGCTGCGCCGCATCCAGCAGCAGTGGGGGGTGAGCGACCTCCAGCTCGTGCGCGACACGCTCTACGCGATGCAGCACGGGGTCGGCCGGGTCGCCGAGATCGACCCGGACACCTTGCAGGTACGCGACACCATCCGGCTCGGGACGCCCACGACGGGGTCGTTCGTCGTCACCGGCAACTGGCTGCGGTTCGCCGACGGCGACTCCCAGTGGACGCGGCTCGCCTCGATCGACCTGACCACCGGTGCCTCTGGGACCAGCGGTGCTCGGGTGTACTCGCCACGTCTGGCACCCATCGATGGCTCGACCCGCTTCTTGAGCTCGGAGGACGGCGCCTCGCCCTCGACCGTGAGCCAGTGGGACGGCAGCAGCCCCGAGCCGACGGTCGTCGGCTCGATGCTCCTCGACGGCGCCCCTGCCGACGTCGTCGCCCAGGCGCAGCAGGGTCGGGCGTGGACCGCCGAGGGAGCGGAGATCGCGCTCGCCACGATGACCACGACCGGGGTCCGCTACCCCTCGGGGGGCCCGGCTGCCGCTCGAGCGCCCGGACACGGCGGCGTGATCGTCCTCGGAGATCGGATCTCGCGGCAGGGCCGGCCGGTCGCCACCCACGTCCTCCCGTCCGCTCCGGCGGCGCGCTCGGTCGGCATCGACGAGGGCGGTGATCTCACCTTCACCGCGACGCCGGACGGTGCCCTCGTCATCGCCGACCTGGCTCCGGTGCTGCGCGCGCCGGCCGACGGCACCTCCGGGCAGGTCCTGACGATCCCGGGGGAGGGCTTGGGCGCCGCGACGGACGTGCTGGTCGACGGGGCGGCCGTCGCCTTCGACGTCGTGGACCCGAGCCGTGTCGACATCACGCTCCCGACGCTCGTCGACGGACCTCACCACGTCGTCGTCCGAACCCCTTGGGGGGCCAGCCGACCGCAGGTGATGCACGTCGGGCCGCCTCGAACGCCCGTCCTCACCTCTGCGTCGCGCACCAGCGGCGGCGTCCTAGGCGGTGAGCGCATGACGCTCATGGGTTCGAACCTGGCTCGAACCACCGCCGTCTCGTTC
>DATAGR010000691.1:0-2658 GCA_036263575.1 Aquihabitans sp.
CAAGGACGCCGACCTCTCCGACGCCGGCCCCCGCCACTCGTGGCCCTGCCAGCGCGGCTTCGACCGCTACTACGGCGTGCTCGACGCCTTCACCAACCTCCACCACCCGCACCGCCTCGTGGAGGACAACCACACCGTCGAGGTCGACCAGTACCCCGACGGCTACTACGTCACGGACGACCTCACCGACCGGGCCATCGCGATGATCCGCCACGCCAAGGCGTCGAACCCCGAGCAGCCGTTCCTCTGCTACTTCGCCCACATCGCGGTGCACGCCCCCCTCCAGTGCAAGGCGTCGGACCTGGAGCGCCACCGGGGCCGCTACGACGCCGGGTGGGACGCCCTGCGCGCCGAGCGCCACCGCCGCCAGGTGCAGATGGGCCTGCTGCCGCCGGGGACGGTCCTGCCGCCGCGCAACTCGGATGAGGGCGACGATGTGCCGCCGTGGGACGACCTCGACCCGGCCGACCAGGCGCTCTACGCCCGGTACATGGAGGTGTACGCGGCCATGGTCGACAGCGTCGACCAGTCCGTCGGGCGCCTCGACGCCGCGCTGGCCGAGCTCGGCCAGGCCGACAACACCGTGTTCGTGTTCCTCTCCGACAACGGCGCCTCTCGCGAGGGCGAGTCGGCCGGCACGACGTCCTACTTCCGCACGCTCGTGTCCAAGAACGTCAAGGACATGGAGGACGCCCAGTTCGACCGGGACCGCATCGACCTGGCCGGCGGTCCCCAGGCGCTCGTGCACTACCCCCGCGGCTGGGCCATGGCGTCGAACACCCCGTTCCGCCTCTACAAGATCAACACGCACATGGGCGGCCACTCGGTGCCGTTCCTCCTGCGCTGGCCCCGCGGCCAGGCCGGCGGCGACCGGCGCGACCAGTGGGCCCACGTGACCGACCTGCTCCCGACCCTGTGCGAGCTCACCGGCGTGGCCCGCCCGGCGCTCCGGGCCGGCCACGCCCTCCAGCCGCTCGACGGCACGAGCCTGGGCCCGATCCTCGCCGACGCCTCGGCGCCACACGAGCGGGGCTCCCAGCACCTCGAGATGGCCGGCCACCGCGGCTTCTACGACGGCGACTGGGAGGTCGTGACGCGCCACCAGCCGCTCACCGAGTTCGGCGACCACGAGTGGGAGCTCTACAACGTCGCCGAGGACCGCACGGAGACCCGCGACCTGGCCGCCGAGCACCCGGAGCGGGTGGCCGAGATGGCCGCCGGCTGGGAGGCGGCGGCGCGCCGCAACCAGGTGTACCCCCTCGACGAAGGCTCCCGGCTCCGCTACGTCGTCCGCCCGCCGTACGAGGAGCCCCTGGGCCGCCCGGTGCGCATCGTGGCCGGCACCCACACCCTCGAGCGCTACCGGTCGCAGCAGCTCATCCTCTGGCGCTCGTTCGACGTCGACGTCGACCTCCGCTTCGCGACCGGCGACCGCGGCGTGCTCGTGGCCCACGGCGACCAGGGCGGCGGCTACGTGCTCTACGTCGACGACGGCGACGAGCTCGTCCTCGCCCACAACGGCTACGGCGCCATGACGGAGCTGCGCTGCGGCCCGGTGCCGGACGCGACGGCGGCGATCCGCCTCGCGGTCACCGCGCCGGGCGGCTGGACCTGGGACCTCGAGGTCCTGGTCGACGGGTCCCCCGCCGCCGCCACGGGCGGGCTGGCGATGCTCGGCGCCATGGCCCCGTTCCAGGGGATCGACGTCGGCATCGACCGCCGCTCACCGGTGTCGTGGGCCCTCGCCGAGCGCCACGGCACGTTCGCGTTCACCGGCGACCTCCGAGCCGTGACCTACACGCCCGGCGAGCCCGCGCCCGACGCCGGCAGCCGCTTCGTCGACCTGCTGCGAGAGATCGGCATGCGCTACGAGTGACCCGCGCCACTGGGTGAGTGACACCCGCGTGGGTGACACCCGAAGGTTCTGTCGATGCCCCGCTCGGGGGTAGCACGGGACCGTCCGCATCGTCGCCCGAACGAGGAGCACGCCGTGAGCGATCCCGCAGAGAACAAGGTCACCGACGCCACCCGGAGCACCGAGGCGGAGGACGAGCAGGTCCACACCGGCACCGACCGCATGCCGACCCCCGAGGAGGAGGCCGCCGCCGAGCGGGCCCCCGACCTCGATCCCGAGGTGGCGGAGAACTACCGCAAGGCCGCCGAGCGTGGGGCCAACATCGAGGGCGAAGGCAAGATCGGCTGATCATGTCCACCACCGCACGACCACGGGTGGCCGTGGTCAACGACTACGAGGTCGTCGTCGCCGGCCTGGCCTCCATCCTCGAACCGTTCCAGGACCGCCTCGAGCTGGTCGACGCCATCCTCGTCGACGAGCCGATGGCCGGGCCGGTCGACGTCGCCCTCTACGACACGTTCGGCCGCCAGGGGCTCGAGGAGATCCAGCTCAAGAAGCTGCTCGAGCGCGACGAGGTCGCCCGGGTGGCGGTCTACTCGTTCAACTTCGACGAGGAGGCCGTCCGGTCTGCCCTCGAGGCGGGTGCCTCCGGCTACCTCTCCAAGGCCACGCCGGCCACGGAGCTGGTGGGCCAGCTCGAGGTGCTCGCCCGCGGCGAGCAGGTCGTCGACGGCGCCCTGCCACCGGGCCGCAGCCCTCGCGAGGAACGCGGCTGGCCAGGTCGCGACCTCGGCTTGTCCGAG
>DATAGR010000692.1:0-1687 GCA_036263575.1 Aquihabitans sp.
GCTTCACGCTCGTCCTGTGCGGCCTCGGGCTGCACGCGGCGGCCACCCTCCACCTCGTCGCCCACGGCTTCTACAAGGCGGCCCTCTTCCTGGGTTCGGGCTCGACGGTGCGGGCGCTCGTCCGCTCCCGGACGGCCCCTCCCGCCACGGGGACGCCGGTGTGGGCCACCCTGGCCGCCGGGCTCGCCGTGGGCGCCGCCGCCGTCGCCGCCCTGGCCGCCTCGGGTGCCGGCGCCACGGCCGACGTCCTCGTGCCGGTGGGCCTCGCGGTGGTGGCCGGCACGTGCGCCTCCCGGGCGTGGCTCGGTCGTGCGGCGCCCGGCCCGCAGCAGGGCCTCGGGGTGGTCGTGCCCGCCGCCTCGGTGGCCACCTTCGCGGTGGCGAGCGTCGCGCTGAAGGGCCAGGTCGGGCCGTGGCTCGACGTCGACCCCGCACTGCACGCCGCCTGGATCGTGCCGGTCCTCCTGGGGCTCGCCGCGGTGGCCTGGGCACGAGCCGCCCGGCCGACCTCCGCCACCGCCGAGGTGATCTGGGACCTGGCGGCCCGAGCCGGCCGGCCGACGTCGCCACGGCCGCTCCGGGCGCCGGCGACCGAAGCTCCTGCGCCGCGTCGTCCCGGACCCGGCACCCCGGTCGGGGCCGACCAGGAGCCGGCTCCGGTCGCCGCCCCACCACAACTCGACCTGCCCCCGATGCCCGCCCCCAGCTGGAGGAGCTGACCCGTGTCCGAGCCCACCCCCACCACCGTCCGCCGCGACGCCGCCCTCGCCGGGCTCGTCGTGGCCCCTAGCTGGCCGCTCTCGAGCACCATCGCCGTGAACCCGCTCTCGGGGATGGAGGACCAGCGCCTCCCGCTCGCCCTCGATCGCGCCGAGCTCCTGTTCGGCGGACGCGGGTTGCTCACGCTCGGCGAGTACCGGGCCGCCCTCCACGCCGGGCGCGTCACCGTCGAGGGCCTGCGTGCCGCGCTGGGCCGGGCCGTCGCCCTCGACGGCCTGCCGCCGGTCCGCGTCGGCGACCGCTGGCACCCGGTGGAGGACGTCCTCCTCGCCGACCTGATCGACGGCGTCGAGGACCCGGCGCCGGCCCGCGCCCTCCGTTCGGTGGCCGAGCAGGTGGACGCCGCGGCGGGCACCGACCTCGCCGCCCAGGTCGACCTGGTGGCCTCCGAGCACTGCCTCCAGGCGGCGCTGGGCGTCCGTCGCCTCCCGGCCGCCCTCCGCGACGCCGACCCCGCCGAGGTGCTCCTCGAGGCGCTGCACGCGCTGCGGGTGCCGGCGTACGCCCACCGCAGCTACCTCGAGGTCCACGTCGCCGCCCTCCCGGGCTGGTCGGCGCACCTGCGCTGGCGCGACGAGTCCGGCGACGGCGGCTCGGCCCTGCTCGAGTACCTCGCGGTGCGCCTCGAGGCCGAGGCCCGCCTGGTCGACGGGCGGGGCTGGTACCACGGTGACGGGCCGCTGCCGCGGACGGCGACGGCCACCGTGGCGGCCCGTACCGCGGCGGTGGCCCGGGCCCTCGGCGCAACGGCCGACGAGCACCAGGGCCTGGCCACGGCGCTCGCCGTCCTGCCCGCCCGGCGGCGGGCCCTCGTGTGGCTCGATGCCTACGAGCACGGCATCCACGACCGGATCCTCACCGGCATCGAGCGCGCCCGAGCGCCACGGCCCTCGATCACGTCGGACGT
>DATAGR010000693.1:0-2025 GCA_036263575.1 Aquihabitans sp.
AGCCAGGCGAGCGAGCCCGGCGTCGGTCGACGCCCCGACCCCCTGGAGCCCCCCGTGGTGCGCACCCGATCCGCCGTGCTGGCCCTCGTCCTGGCCGCCTCCCTGCTGGGGTGCAGCGAGGACGGCGACGACGCCGCCGCACCCAGCACCACCGCCGCCGCGGCGACCAGCACCACCACGGCCGTGGCCGGGGAGGAAACGGGCACCGAGACCGAGGACGAGACGGAGCAGGGGTCGGACACCGAGACGGAGGGCGGGGGCGACGCCGGGGCCGATGGGTACGTCGCCGCCCTCGAGCGCGAGCTCGGCCAACCCGACGAGGAGGACGCCCTCGAGCTGGACGGGGACCAGGCGTCGTGCCTGGCCGAGCGGTGGGTCGACGTCATGGACGTGGACCGCCTGCGCGAGGCCGGCGTGACGCCCGACGACCTGGAGCCCACGGGCGGCCTCCAGGTGGCCGAGCTCGGCCTCGAGCTCACCGAGGACGAGGCCGAGGAGATGTACGAGGCCTTCGACGGCTGCGGCGTCGATCTGAAGGCCGAGCTCGTGGCGAGCATCGTCGCCGACGGCGGCCTCGACGCCGATGCCGAGGCGTGCCTGGAGGACACCGTCACCGAGGACCTGGTCCGCCGGGTGATCGTGGCCGGCTTCACCGAGGGCGAGGCCGCGCTCTCCGACGAGGGCGAGCTCGGCCAGGAGTACCTCGACGCGGTCAACCCCTGCGCCGGGCCCTGAGACCCCGGGCGGCGCGGCCCGGACGGCCGCGCATCGGCCCGGCCGTCGCCGGGCAGGACTGCACCGACCCCAACGGCGAGGAGCCGAAGCCGACGTGACCTGTCGATCAGGCCGACCCCAGCACCGAACGATCTCGCTCCCGCCCCGGACGGGCGTGGCCCGGCCGCGATGACCCCGGCCACCCCCGACGACCCCCGCACCGAAGCCCCACCCGCCGCCCCGGCCGAGGCCGGGCCGGCGGCGCGCGCGACCAAGGCGTCCACGGGCGCGAAGGCGACCAAGAGCGCGAAGACGACCAAGAGCGCGAAGGCCGCGACGAGCACGAAGGCGACGAACCGCACCAAGCCCGCCACGGCGGCGAAGGGTGCGAAGGCGGCGACGACGACCGACCGGGGCCCGGCCCCGGTGGCCGAGGTCGCGGCCACGCCCGAGCCGGAAGCCGCCACCGAGCTCGCCGACGCGCTCGCCACCGGGGGCCTTCCCGGGCCCACGTCACCCGAGGCGCTGGCCGCCTGGCTGGTGGGCCGGCGGTGGTACGCCGGCGCCGACCCGTCGGCCGCCGAACCGCTCCAGGTCACGCTGGCCACCGTGGCGCTGCCGGTCGATCCGCCCCTCGCGACCGGCCTGGTCGACACCCACCGCGACGACCGCTACCAGCTGCTGGTGCCGCTGTCGGCCGACGCCGACCGGCCCGACGTCGGCGACGACCCCGGCGCGGCAGGCGTGCTGGCCCGGTGGATCGCCGGCGGCGGGACGAGCGCCGACGGGCCGTCCGGGCGGGTCGTCGGGCACTGGCTCGACGGCACCGCACCGCTCGGCGACGGCGCCGCCCGGCCGCTCGGCGGCGAGCAGTCGAACACCTCCGTGATCATCGGCGGCACCCACGTGCTGAAGCTGTTCCGCCGGCTCCAGCCCGGCCCTCACCCCGAGATCGAGGTCGGCCGCCACCTGGCCCACACCGCCGACGCCGGCACCGCAGCGCCGGTCGCCCGGCTCGCCGGCTGGTACGAGCACGAGGCCGACGGCGAGACCACCGCGCTCGGCGTCGTCCAGGAGCTCGTACCCGGCGCCCTCGACGCCTGGGGCCTGGTGCTGTCGGGCCTGGCCGGCGATCCCGGCGGGCTGCTGGCCCGGCTCCGCCGGCTCGGCACCGCGGTCGCCGAGCTGCACGGGGCCCTCGCCGTCCCCGCCCACGACGCGGCGGGCGCCGCTGCCGACGCCCCCGAGGCCTTCGGCGCCGTGCCACTCGTGCCCGATCGCCTGCGGGGCGTGGTCGACGGCATCGGTGCC
>DATAGR010000694.1:0-9993 GCA_036263575.1 Aquihabitans sp.
TTCCCCGGGCCCTCCGAGGTCGTCGTGGTCGCCGACGACACCGCCCCGCCGGACCTCGCCGCGGTCGACGTGATCCTCCAGGCCGAGCACGGCCCCGGCGGCCTCGCCTGGTTCGTCAGCTGGTCCGAGGCCGCGCTGGACGCCGTGTGCGACGAGATCGCCACCCAGGTGGCGGCGGCGCCGCGTCGCGCCGACATCGAGAGCACGTTCGCCGAGGGCGGCTACGCCGTGCTGTGCGACTCGCCCGAGCAGGCCATCGCCGTCTCCAACACGATCGCGCCAGAGCACCTCGAGCTCATGACCGAGGACCCACAGGCGCTCGTGCCGCTGGTGCGCCACGCCGGTGCGGTCTTCTGCGGGCCGTGGTCGCCCGCCTCGGTGGGCGACTACCTCGCCGGGCCCAGCCACGTGCTGCCCACCGACGGCACCGCCCGCTTCGGGTCGGCTCTCACCGTGGCCGACTTCCAGAAGGACGTCCACGTCATCACGCTGTCGCAGGTCGCGCTGGAGCGGGCCGCGCCGACGGTGGCCGCCATCGCGTCGGCGGAGGGGTTGGCCGCCCACGCCGACAGCGTGCTGCGCCGGCTCGGCCGGTCCGGCACGTGACACCGCCGTTCCTGCCGCGCCCCGACGTCGCCCTGCGGGAGGGGTACCACTCGCCCCAGGTCGACGTCGACGTCCGGCTGAACACGAACGAGTCGCCGTTCCCGCCGCCGGCGTCCTTCCTCGAGGACCTCGCCGCCGAGGTGGCCCGCGTGGCGTGGCACCGCTACCCCGACCGCGCCGCACGGGACCTGCGCGCCCGCATCGCCGACCTGCACGGGGTCGCCGCCGACCAGGTCTTCGTCGCCAACGGCTCCAACGAGGTGCTGCAGACGCTGTCGCTCACCTACGCCGGCCCCGGCCGCACCGTCGCCGTGTTCGAGCCCACCTACGCCATGCACTCGCAGATCGCGCGCGTCGCCGGTTCGGAGGTCGCGCTGGGCGGGCGGGCACCCGACCTGTCGCTGGACCTCGACGAGGTGCGCCGCGTGGTCGAGGCGTCATCACCCGCCATCACCTACGTCTGCTCGCCGAACAACCCGACCGGGATGGTCGAGACCGAGGACAACGTGCGGGCCGTGCTCGACCTGGCCCCCGGGCTGGTGGTGGTCGACGAGGCCTACGCCCAGTTCGCGCCGTGGTCGGCGCTCGCGCTGCTGGCCGACGACCGGCCCCTCGTGGTCACCCGCACCTTCTCGAAGACGTGGTCGATGGCCGCGGCCCGCCTCGGCTACCTGATCGCGCCGAGCTGGGTCGTCGCCGAGCTCGAGAAGGTCGTGCTGCCGTACCACCTCGACGCCTTCAAGCAGGCCGCCGGCCGCCTCGCGCTCGACCACGTCGCCGACATGGAGCGCCGGGTGGCCGAGCTGGTGGAGGAGCGGGGGCGCGTCTCGGCTGCGCTGGCCGAACTGCCGGTCGAGGTGTGGCCCTCGAGCGCCAACTTCGTCCTCTTCCGCCCGCAGACCCGCGACGGCGCCGACGTGTGGCGCGACCTGCTCGCCGACTCCGTCCTCGTCCGGGACTGCTCGTCGTGGCCCGGCCTCGACGGCTGCCTGCGCGTCACCATCGGCACACCCCACGAGGACGACCGCTTCCTCGACGCCCTCCGGAAGGCCCTCGCATGACCGACGCCACCGCCCCCGCCACCACCGCCCCGCTGGCGCGCGCCGCCCGGCGGGAGCGCACCACCAAGGAGACGTCGATCGCCATCGCGATCGACCTCGACGGCCCGTCGGGCACGGTGCACGCCACCACCGGCCTGCCGTTCTTCGACCACATGCTCGACCAGATCGGCCGCCACGGCGGCTTCGACCTCACCATCGACGCCACCGGCGACCTCCACGTCGACGCCCACCACACGGTGGAGGACGTCGGCATCCTGCTCGGCGAGACGTTCCGCGAGGCGCTCGGCGACAAGGCCGGCATCCGCCGGTTCGCGTCGGGTCGCTACCCGCTCGACGAGGCGCTGATCGAGGTCGCCCTCGACCTCTCCGGGCGGCCCTACGTCGTCTACGACGTGCCCTTCGGCGAGGTGCTGCCCCTGGGCGACCCGCCGTTCAACCCCGAGATGGTCGAGCACTTCTGGCAGTCCTTCGCCATGGCCGCCGGCATCACGCTGCACGTCTCCAAGCAGGCCGGCCGCAACACCCACCACGTCGTCGAGGCCACGTTCAAGGGCGTGGCCCGATGCCTGCGCGACGCCGTGCGCGTCGAGGGCACCGGCGTGCCGTCCACCAAGGGGTCGCTGTGAGCGCCGAGGCGCCGCTGGTGGCGGTCCTCGACTACGGGATCGGCAACCTGCGCTCGGCCCAGAAGGCGCTGCAGAAGGTCGGCGCCGACGCCCGCCTCACCGCCGACCCCGCCCTCGTCGCCGACGCCGCCGGGGTGGTGCTCCCGGGGGTCGGCGCCTTCGGCCGGTGCATGGAGGCGCTCGACCACGCCGGCCTGGCCGACCTCGCGTGCGAGGCGGCCACCGCGGCGGCCGAGGGCGGGGGCCGTCCGTTCCTCGGCGTGTGCGTGGGCATGCAGATGCTCTTCGACGGGTCCGACGAGTCGCCCGGCGTGCCCGGGCTCGGCGCCGTCGCCGGCCGCGTGCGGATCATCCCCGAGGGGGTGAAGCGGCCGCAGATGCAGTGGAACGTCCTGCGCTGGACCAAGGAGACGCCGCTGGCCCAGGGCCAGCCCGACCCGGCGTGGGTGTACTTCGTGCACTCGTACGCGGCCGAGGTCGCCGACCCCGCCGACGTGGCCGCCACCTGCGAGTACGGCACCGACGTCACCGCCGCGCTCCAGCGCGAGCGCCTGTGGGCCACCCAGTTCCACCCCGAGAAGTCCGCCGCCAACGGCCTCCGGCTCCTCGAGTCGTTCGTGCGGGCCTGCGCCTGACCGCGCCGGGACCGCCGAGGTTCGGGCACCCTCGCCCCGAGGCGCGATGATCGGCGGCATGGACCTGTACCCGGCGATCGACCTCCGCGGCGGGCAGTGCGTGCGCCTGTACCAGGGCGACTTCGCCCAGGAGACGGTGTACGGCGACGACCCCGTCGGCCAGGCCCGGCGGTTCGCCGATGCCGGGGCGGCGTGGATCCACGTCGTCGACCTCGACGCGGCGCGCACCGGCGAGCCGGTGAACCGCCCCGTCGTGGCGGCGATCGCCGGCTCGGTGGGCGCCCACGTGCAGACGGGGGGCGGCGTCCGCGACGACGCCGCCGCCGAGGCGCTCCTCGGGGCGGGGGTGGCTCGCGTGGTCGTCGGCACCGCCGCCCTGGACGCCCCCGACTGGGCCGCCGCCCTCGCCGCCCGCCACCCCGGGCGGGTCGCGCTCGGCCTCGACGTGCGAGGGCGGGAGGTGGCGGTGCGGGGCTGGGTCGAGGGCTCGGGGCGCCAGCTCGCCGACGTGGCCGCCGAGTTCGACGACGCCGGCTTCGCCGCCCTGGTCGTCACCCAGATCGAGGTGGACGGCGCCGGCACCGGGCCCGACCTCGACCTGTACGCCGAGCTGCTCGACACCCTGGAGACCGACGTGATCGCCTCGGGCGGCGTCGGCTCGATCGACGACGTCCGGGCCCTCGCCACCCTCGGCCGGGAGAGCCGCCCGCTGGTGGGCGCCATCGTCGGCAAGGCGCTCTACGAGGGCACCCTCACGATCGACGACGCCCTCGCCGCCGCCCAGGCCGACTGACGCCGCGGCCCGGTGAGCACCACCGACCCCACCGCACCCGAGCCGCCCGGTCCGGTCCCGGGCACCGACGCCGCCACGGCGCGCCTGCTCGACGAGCTGGCCGCCAACGCCACCGTCGCCCCGCTGACCCGGTTGACCGACGGCTGGCTGTGCAAGGCCGCGCCCGACCTGCCGTTCCGCCGGGCCAACGCCGTGCTGCCGCCGACCGGCGCCGGTGCCGACCCGCGGGCGACGGCCGCCGCGCTCGACGCCATCGAGGCCTGGTACCGGGGCTTCGGGCAGCGCGTCCTCGTCCAGGTCTCCTCGGCCGACCCTGCGGCGAGCGCGCTCGACGAGCTGCTCGACCGCCGCGGCTACGTGGTGGAGGCCCCGGTCGACCTCCTCGTCGCCGAGACCGAGCGGATCGCCGAGGCCGGTACCCGCGCCCTCGAGGCGCTCCTGGTCGACCTCGACGAGGAGCCGGCGGGTGCGACGGGCGAGGCGCCGACGGTGGAGGTGGCGGTCGACGGCGGCGACGACGAGGCGTGGGCCCGGCGGTACGGCGCCCTGCACGGCGACGACGACGTCTGGCGGGCGCGCACCGAGGCGTACGGGCAGATGCTGGGCGTCCTGGGCCCGGGCATCGTGCGGGCCACCGTCCTCATCCACGGCGCCGACGGTGGTCCTGTGGGCGCAGCGGGACCGGCGCCCGTGACCGCCGACGCGATCGGCGTCGGCTTCGCCGTGCTCGAGCGCGGCTGGGCCGGGATCTACGGCATGGGCACGGCGGTGGCGTGGCGCCGCCGCGGCGTGGGCGGCGCGCTGCTCGGTGGCCTGGCGGTCGAGGCCCGACGCCGGCACGGCACCCACCTCTACCTCCAGGTCGAGCGCGACAACGACGCCGCCCAGGCCCTCTACCGCGGCCTCGGCTTCGCCGAGCACCACGGCTACCACTACCGGGTCGGCCGCCCCGCCTGACCGCCGACGGACGGCGGTCGATCAGTCGCCGTCGACGGCGACGATGACCTTGCCGGTGTTGCCGCCGGTGAACAGCAGGTTGAGGGCGTCGGGTGCGGCCTCCAGCCCCTCCACCACGTGCACGGCGTGCTTCACGGAGCCGTCGAGCACCCAGCCGAGCATCTCGCCCTGGGCCTCGGGGAAGCGGTCGAGGTAGTCGAGGATCAGGAAGCCCTCCATGCGGGCCCGCTTCACGATGAGGTTGAAGTAGTTCTTGAGCCCGTAGGCCTTCGAGCGGTCCTCGTTGTAGGCGGAGATGGCGCCGCAGCACACGACCCGGGCGTGGAGGGCGAGCTGGGCGAGGCAGGTGTCGAGGATCTCGCCGCCGACGTTGTCGAAGTAGACGTCGATGCCCTCGGGGCACAGCTCGCGCAGGCGAGGGCCGACGGGTCCGGCCTTGTAGTCGACGGCGGCGTCGAAGCCGAGCTCGTCGACGACCCAGTCGCACTTCTCGGGGCCGCCGGCGATGCCGACCACGGTGCCCGCCCCCTTCGCCTTGGCGATCTGGCCCACGACGGACCCGGTGGCACCGGCGGCGCCCGACACCACGACGGTGTCGCCCGGCGTCGGGCGGCCGATGTCGAGCAGGCCGAAGTACGCGGTCATGCCGGTGGTGCCGAACACGCTGAGCGCGGCGGTCGGGTCGATGTCGCCGGGGACGACCTGGGCCGTGCCGGCGCCACCGCCGATGACGGCGTGGTCCTGCCAGCCGAGCATGCCGAACACCGTGTCGCCCACGGCGTAGGCGTCGCTCTGCGACGCCACCACCTCGCCGATGCCGCCGCTGCGGACCACGGCGTCGATCTCGATGGGCGGGAGGTAGCCCGGGGCGTCGTCCATCCACGTGCGGATCGTGGGGTCGATCGACAGGTACCGCACCCGGATGACGGCCTCGCCGGGACCGCACTCGGGGACGTCGACCCGCTCGGTGCGGACGACGGTGCCGTCGACCATGCCCGACGGGCGGCAGGCGAGGACGAGGCGGCGGCTCTGAT
Source organism: Aquihabitans sp. (assembly GCA_036263575.1). Taxonomy (GTDB): domain Bacteria; phylum Actinomycetota; class Acidimicrobiia; order Acidimicrobiales; family Iamiaceae; genus Aquihabitans. Next base: position 5,713 of record DATAGR010000694.1, read on the forward strand.
CGGTCATGGCCGCATCCTGGCACCGACCGCACCGGGCCGCGCCGCCCCCGGTTGCCGACCGGCGGGCGCCGACGGCGAGACTGCACCGGTGGACGGCGGACCCGAGGTGAGGACGAGCGCCGCCGGCCGGCGGCGGGCGAGCCGGTCGGCCCGCCGGATCGTCGTGGTGGTGGCCGTCGCGGTCGTGGCCGTCGCCGCCCTCGCGCTGTGGGTCCTCGCGGTGCCGTACGAGGTGGACGCCGGGGGCGGAGCCTCGGTGGACTGCGACGCGGCCGCCACCGGCCCAGCGGCCGAGCGGGACGACGTCGACGCCCGCTGCGCCGAGGACCGGCGGAGCCGGCGGACCACCGCGCTGCTGCTCGGCGGGGCGGTGGCCACGGTGGCCGCGGCCGTGAGCACCCTGCCGTCGCGCCGCCTCACCGGCGAGGCGCTCGGCCCGCCGGGCTGAACCGAGCGCAGCCGAGGGCGGTCAGGGCTTCGGCGGGTTCCAGCGGTCGACGACGGGTGTGCTGCGCTCCCACCCCAGGACCGCCCACCCCGCCGGGTCGAGGGTGAAGTGGCGGCCGCTCGTGGCCGCCAGGCCGAGCCAGCGGGCGGTGAGGATGCGCAGGAGGTGGGCGTGGGCCACCAGCGCGACCGTGCCGTCGACCGAGCACGCCCGGGCGATCACCCGGTCGACCCGAGCCCCCACGTCGTCGACCGTCTCGCCGCCTTGGCCGAACACGCGCACCCCGTGGTCCCACACGTCCCACCCCGGGCGCGTCTGTCGGATCTCGTCGGTCGTGAGGCCCTCGGCGCCGCCGTAGTCCCACTCCACCAGGTCGTCGTCGACGCGGTCGACGGCGAGGCCCGCCAGCTGCGCGGTGTCGGCCGCCCGCCGCAGCGGGCTCGTCCACACGGCGCGCACGCCGGCGAGGGGGAGGTGACCGGCGAGGGCTGTGGCCTGGGACCGGCCGGTCTCGTTGAGCGCGATGTCGCTGCGCCCCGTGTGGCGGCGGTCGCGAGCCCAGTCCGTCTCGCCGTGGCGGACGAGCAGCAGCCGGGTCGTGGTCACGCCGGGCAGTCTGCCCGCTGGGGACGTCAGGCCCCGCCGAACGCCGCGGCCGCGACCCGGCCGCCGAGGCGGGGGAGGGCGAGGTCGAGGGCGCCGCCGTCGCGCACGGCCACGGCCTGGTCGACGAGGGCGCCGTACGCGGCGTTGGCCAGGTGGCTGCCGAGCGACACCCGGCGCACCCCGAGGTCGCGCAGGCCGTCGACGGTCGGGCCGCCCGGGAGCAGGAGCACGTTGACCGGGACGCCGGTCCGGGCCACCACCTCGCCGATCTGCTCGGCATCGATCAACCCCGGGGCGTACACCACCTCGGCCCCGGCGTCGCGGTAGGCGACGAGCCGCTCGATGGTGGCGTCGAGGTCGTCGACGCCGTGGAGGTGGTGCTCGCAGCGGGCCGTGAGCACGAGGCCGGTGGCGGCGGCCGCCCGAGCTGCGGCGGCGACCCGGGCCACGGCGTCGTCGATCGGCTCGATCAGGTTCGCGGCCGGATCCCAATCCTCGATCGAGCAGCCCGCCGCACCGGCCCCGGCCAGGAGCTCGACGGTCTCGGTGACGCCGGCGGGGTCGTCGGCGAAGCCGCGCTCGGCGTCGACGTGCACGGGCAGGTCGGTCGCCGCCGCCAGGTCGGCGACGTGGGCGACGAGCTCGTCGCGGGTCACGGACATGTCGGGGCGGCCGAGCGAGGCGGCCAGGCCGGCGCTGGTCGTGGCCAGGGCCTCGAACCCGAGCGACGCCAGCAACCAGGCCGAACCGCGGTCGAACGGGTTCGGGATCACGAACGTGCCGGCCTCGTGCAGGGTGCGCAGGCGGTCGGTGCGGGTGGGGGCCATGGGCGTCCTCCGTGACGGCGGTCCCCCCGATCATGCTCCTCGGCGCCATCGTGCTTGGGCGGTCATCGGACGTGGCGGTACCGTCCCCGCCGTGCGCACCGCCCGGGTCATCCCCTGCCTCGACGTCACGGCGGGCCGGGTGGTCAAGGGCGTGAACTTCGTCGACCTGCGCGACGCCGGCGATCCCGTGGAGCTGGCGGCCCGGTACGACGCCGAGGGCGCCGACGAGCTGGTGTTCCTCGACATCACGGCCAGCTCCGACGAGCGCGACACGATGGTGGACGTGGTCGCCCGCACCGCCGAGGAGGTGTTCATCCCCCTCACCGTGGGCGGCGGGATCCGGACCGTCGACGACGCCCGGCGGATGCTGCGGGCCGGCTCCGACAAGGTGTCGCTCAACACCGCCGCGATCGACCGGCCCGAGACCATCGGGGAGGTGGCCACCGAGTTCGGCAGCCAGTGCGCGGTGGTGGCGATCGACGCCCGCCGCCACGACGCGGACGACCCGCTGCGCGGGTGGGGCGTCTTCACCCACGGCGGGCGCAAGCCCACGCCCCTCGATGCCGTCGAGTGGGCGGTCGAGGCCGAGCGACGCGGCGCCGGCGAGATCCTGCTGACCTCGATGGACCGCGACGGCACCCGGGACGGCTTCGACCTGCAGCTGACTCGCGCCGTGAGCGACGCCGTCGGCATCCCCGTGATCGCGAGCGGCGGCGTCGGGACCCTCCGCCACCTCGCCGACGGCGTCCTCGAGGGCGGCGCCGACGCCGTGCTGGCCGCCTCGATCTTCCACTTCGGCGAGCACTCCGTGGCCGAGGCCAAGGCGGTGATGGCCGAGGCCGGCATCACCGTGCGGCCGGCCTGAGGTCGCGGTGGCGAACCTCCGGCGCAGCGCCCGGGCGCTCGTCGTCGACCCCGACGACCGGCTGCTGCTGGGCGAGTTCGACCTGCCCCACACCCGGTTGTGGGCGACGCCGGGCGGCGGCCTCGAGGTGGGGGAGTCGCCGGTCGACGCCCTGCGCCGGGAGCTGCGCGAGGAGGTGGGGCTCCGCATCTCCGGCGACCCGCCGCCGCACGTGTGGCGGCGCACGGTCGTCATCGAGGGCGCCATCCCCGGCTACGACGGCCAGGTCGAGGACTACTTCTGGGTCCTGTCGCCGCCGTTCGTGCCCCGCGGCGACCTGACCGACGAGCAGCTGGCCGCCGAGCACCTCGTCCGGCTCCGCTGGTGGACGCTCGACGAGCTCCGCGCCACCGACGAGGTGCTGGCGCCACGCGACCTCGCCGAGCGCTTCGCCGCCCTCCTGCGCGACGGCCCGCCGCCGGCGCCGCTGGCCATCGGGACCTGAGCCCCGCCGCCCCCGGCTCGCAGCACGCAGGCCACCCGGTACCGTCGACCCGGTGACCGACGACGCCTCGACCGACGCACCGGAGGCCCCGGCCGCCGGCGCCGGCCCCCGCACGTTCGCCGCCTCCCGGGCCGACAAGCTGCCGGTGAAGATGCTGAACGACCGCATCCTCGTCGACCTCGAGGGCGACGGCGAGCGCCGGACCACCGGCGGGATCCTGATCCCGGCCACGGCCCAGATGAGCCGGCGGCTCGCCTGGGGCCAGGTGGTGGCGGTGGGCCCGAACGTGCGGTCCATGGAGGTCGGGGACCAGGTGCTCTTCAACCCCGAGGACCGCTACGAGGTCGAGGTCCGCGGCGCCGACTACCTGATCCTGCGCGAGCGCGACGTCCACGCCGTGGCCGCCAAGCGCCTGGAGGAGGGCTCGACCGGGCTGTACCTCTGAGCGGGCACGGCCGCCGAACCGGCTTCGGAAGCCGCCGAGACCGCCCGTAGGATCGCCGGATGCCCGCCGTGACGCCGATCGCCATCCGAGACGAAGACCTGGCCCAGATCCGCTACGACGGCCACGGCCTAGTGCCGGCGATCGTCCAGGAGCACGGCACCGGCGAGATCCTCATGATGGCGTGGGTCAACGAGGCCACGCTGCGGCGCACCCTCGAGGAGGGCCGCACCGTCTTCTGGAGCCGGTCCCGCCAGGAGGAGTGGCGCAAGGGGGACACCTCCGGGGATCGCCAGTTCCTCCGCGAGGCGTACTACGACTGCGACGGCGACACGTTGCTGTTCGTGGTCGAGCAGGAGGGCGCCGGGGCATGCCACACCGGCAACAAGACCTGCTTCTTCCGCCCGTTCGGCGGCTGAGCGCGCCGTGGCGATCCGACCCACGCGCGAGGAGTTCCGCGCCCTCGCACGCGAGCACACGGTGGTCCCGGTGTGGCGCGAGCTGCTCGCCGACCTCGTCACCCCTGTCGCCGCCTTCGCGCGCCTCACGCGCGACGGCGAACCGGGGTTCCTCCTCGAGTCGGTGGAGCACGGCGAGCGCTGGGGCCGC
>DATAGR010000695.1:0-2489 GCA_036263575.1 Aquihabitans sp.
CCTCACCACCCGCCAGATCGCCCAGGCGTACCTGGTGCCGGAGGCCACCATGGCGCAGCGCATCAGCCGGGCCAAGCGCACGGTCGGCCGGTCCGGTCTCGACCGCCACGGCGACGCCCGGACCGTCATGCGCGTGCTCTACCTCATCTTCAACGAGGGCTACTCGGGCGACGTCGACCTCGCCGCCGAGGCCATCCGCCTCACCCGCCAGCTGGCGTCCTCGATCGACGAGCCCGAGGTCCGGGGGCTGCTCGCCCTGATGCTGCTGCACCACGCCCGCCGGAGCAGCCGGACCGGCCCGGATGGGCGGCTCGTCCCGCTGGCCGAGCAGGACCGCAGCCTGTGGGACGTCGAGCTGATCACCGAGGGCATCGGGATCCTGCGGGCCGCCCTCGCCCGCGACCGGCTCGGCGAGTACCAGGCGCAGGCCGCCATCGCCGCCCTCCACGCCGACGCCCAGCGCGTCGAGGACACCGACTGGGTCCAGATCGTGGAGTGGTACGACGAGCTGCTGCGCGTTGCGGACACACCGATCGTCCGCCTCAACCGGGCGGTGGCGGTCGGTGAGGCCGACGGCGCCCACGCCGGCCTGGCCGCCCTCGCCGAGGTCGACGAGCACCTGCCCCGTCGCGACGCCGTCGCCGCCCACCTCCACGAGCGAGCCGGCGACCTCGAGCTCGCCGCCCGCCTCTACGCCGAGGCGGCTCGTAGCGCACCGACCGTCCCCGAGCGCGACCACCAGCTCCGCCAAGCAGCCCGGCTCAACGAGCAGCTCCGCCGGCGCCGGCGGTGATGCCGGCGGTCGAGCGCGCGCCGGGCCGCCACCGTGCCCCCTGACTGGACACGCCTCCGAACATCTGATTAGTTGTTCAGGCATGAATGCGACCACGAGGACCGATCTCGGAGCCGCCGACCCGCTCGATGCCTCCACGGTCGGGGCGGTGGACCCCGACCGGGTCGCCGCAGCTCTCGGCCGGCTGCCCGGCGTGGACGAGGTGGCGGCCCTGGCGTCGATGTTCAAGCTGCTCTCCGACCCCACCCGCCTGCGGATCCTCTACGCCCTCGTCGAGGCCGGCGAGCTGTGCGTGAGCGACCTCGCCGCGGTCGTCGGGTCGCCGGAGACGTCGGTGTCCCACGCCCTCCGGCTCATGCGCATGGCCGGGATCGTCCGCTTCCGCCGTGACGGGCGGATGGCGTACTACGCCATCGACGACCACCACGTCCGCCTCGTCCTCGACCTGGCCGCCGAGCACCTCCGCCACGAGGCCGGCGCGTGATCGCCACCGCACCCGCCGGCACGGCACGGCTGCGGCGCAAGGCGCAGCTGCTCGTCTGGGCGACGATCGCGTGGAACGCCGTCGAGGCCGTCGTCGCCCTGACCGCCGGGACCGCAGCCAGCTCGGGTGCCCTGGTGAGCTTCGGGCTCGACGCCATCGTCGAGGTGTCAGCGGCGGTCGTCGCGCTCTGGTACCTGCGCGGCGTCGACGACGAGCGAGGCGCACGGGCCGGACGCCTCATCGCCGTCGGGTTCTGGTCGCTGGCCGCCTGGGTGTCGTTCGACGCCGTGACCGACCTCGTGGCCCGGGACCGGCCGGACGTCTCCGTCGTGGGGATCGTGATGACGTCGCTCTCGGTCGTCGTGATGCCGAACCTGGCGCGCCTGAAGCGGCGGAACGCCCAGGCCCTCGGCAGCAGGACGCTGCTGTCCGAGTCGAACGAGACGATGGTGTGCGCCTACCTCAGCGCGGCCGTCCTGGTCGGCCTGCTCCTCAACGCCACGCTCGACTGGTGGTGGGCCGACCCCGTCGCCGCGCTGGTCGTCGCCGTCGTCGCCGCACGCGAGGGCCTCGAGGCCTGGAAGGGCGAGCTCCTGGACGAGGGCGGCTGCTGCTGACGGCGATCGGACCGCCTGGTGCCCATCGCGAGCCAGCGGCTCAGGGCCGGACGTCGTGCTCGGCGGCAGAGGTGGAGGCGGCCCAGGAGGCCAGGAGGCGGAGCGCCTCGCTCGACGGCGACGCCGGCTCGGCGGTGTAGACGGTGACGGTGAGCCCGGGTTCCGAGACGAGGGCGAGCACCTCGTAGGTGAGGTCGAGGTCGCCGACGACCCCGTGGTGGAACTGCTTGGCGCCGGTGCCGTGGTGGCGGACGTCGTGGGCGCCCCACCGGGAGGCGAACTCGGCGCTGCGGGTCGAGAGCTCGCCGATCAGGTCGTGGAGGTCCCGGTCGTGCGGGTCGCGGCCGGCCTCGGTGCGCAGCATGGCGACGGTGATGCTGGCGGCGGAGGCCCAGTCGCCGTAGAAGCGGCGTGCGGCGGGGTCGAGGAAGGCGAACCGGGCGAGGTTGGCGCGGTTGTCGGGGTTGATCAGCACGTCGGCGTAGAAGGCCCGGGCCAGGGCGTTGGTGGCCAGGACGTCCATGCGGCCGTTGGTGATGAAGGCGGGGCCGTCGGTCACCGCGTCGAGGACCTGCTGCAGGCCGGCGCGGACGGG
>DATAGR010000696.1:0-4036 GCA_036263575.1 Aquihabitans sp.
GGGCTCGGCGGCGACGGCGGCCTGGTCGACCGGCGTGGCCTCGACCCGGCGGCGCGAGGACGACACGACCTGCGCCGGACGGGCGTCGCCCGAGGTCTCGCCGACGGCCATGGCGGCCTCGCGGGAGATCTTGTCCTCGGCCACGGCCTTGTACGGGAGGATGTCGCCCTTGTAGATCCAGACCTTGACGCCGATGCGGCCGGCGGTGGTCTTGGCCTCCCGCACGCCGTAGTCGATGTCGGCGCGGAGCGTGTGCAGCGGCACCCGGCCCTCGCGGTACCACTCGGTGCGGGACATCTCGGAGCCGCCGAGGCGGCCCGAGCACTGGACCCGGATGCCGAGGGCACCGGCCTTCTGGGCGTTCTGCACGGCCCGCTTCATGGCCCGGCGGAACGCCACCCGGCCGGCGAGCTGGTCGGCGACGCCCTGGGCGATCAGCGCGGCGTCGAGCTCCGGCTGCTTGATCTCCTGGATGTTGAGCTGGACCTTGTTGTTGCCGGTGATCTCGGTGAGGCGGCTGCGGAGGCGGTCGGCCTCGGAGCCACGGCGGCCGATCACGATGCCCGGGCGGGCGGTGTGGACGTCGACGCGGAGGCGGTCACGGGTGCGCTCGACCTCGACGCGGCTGATCGCGGCGTGGGGCAGCGAGCTCATGAGGAGGTCCCGGATCTTCCAGTCCTCGATCACGTAGGCGCCGTACTGCTTGCGGTCGGCGAACCAGCGCGACTTCCAGTCGGTGGTGATGCCCAGGCGGAAGCCGTAGGGGTTGACCTTCTGGCCCATTACTTGTCGTCCTTCTCGTCGGCCTCGGTGGCCTCGTCGGTGGCGGTGTCGTCGACCTCGTCGACGGTCTCGTCGGCCTCGTCGACCGGGGCGTCCTCGAGGACCTCGGCGAGGTCGTCGGCGTCGGCCAGGTCGTCGGCATCGGCGACGACGTCGTCGGCGGTCCCGCCCTCGATGGGCTCGGCGTCGGCCACGACCTGGTCGACGGCCAGCTCGGGCGTCTCCTCGTCGTGGTCGTGGTCGTGCTCGTGGTCGTGGGCCTCGACGCGGGCGGCGCGGCGGCTCTGGGCGACGCGGGCCCGGCGGGAGGCGCGGTTGGCGGCGCCGCCGCCGGCGCGGCCGCTGCGGGCCTCGCGCTCGAGGCGACGGCGGAGCTCGGCCTCGGGCAGCCGGCTCACGATGACCGTGATGTGGCAGGTGCGCTTGCGGATGCGGGTGGCGCGGCCACGGGCACGGGGGCGCCAGCGCTTGAGCGTCGGGCCCTCGTCGGCGAAGCAGGCCGAGACGAACAGCGCCTCGGGGTCCTGGCCGTCGTTGTTGGTCGCGTTGGCCACCGCCGAGGCGAGGACCTTGCGGATGACGTTCGAGATGTCGCGCTCGACGAACTGCAGGATCTCGTCGGCCTCGGCCACGTGCTTGCCGCGCACCAGGTCGAGCACCTCGCGGGCCTTGTAGGCCGAGACCCGCACGTAGCGGGCCTGGGCCCGGGTGCCCGGGCGCTCGTTGGTCTTGTGGATCGTGGCGCCCTTCCGCGTCTCGCGGACGGCGGCGATCTTGGTACCGCTCTGTGCCATGGTCAGCGACGACCCTTCGTGTTGCGCTCCTGGCCGGCGTGGAACTTGAAGGTCCGCGTCGGGGCGAACTCGCCGAGCTTGTGGCCGACCATGGACTCGGTCACGTAGACCGGCACGTGCTTGCGGCCGTCGTGGACGGCGATGGTGTGGCCGACCATGTCGGGGATGATCGTGGACCGGCGGGACCAGGTCTTGATGACCTTCTTCTCGCTGGCCGTGTTGAGGGCGTCCACCTTCTTGAGCAGGTGGTCGTCGACGAACGGGCCCTTCTTGAGGGAACGGGGCATCTCGGCTCTCCTGCCTTACCGGCGCGAGCCGCGGGTGCGGCGACGTCGGACGATCAGCTTCTGGGACGGCTTGGTCTTGTCTCGGGTGCGGCCCTCGGGCTTGCCCCAGGGCGACACCGGGTGGCGGCCACCGGAGGTCTTGCCCTCGCCGCCGCCGTGGGGGTGGTCGACGGGGTTCATGGCCACGCCACGGGTCTGGGGGCGGACGCCCTTCCAGCGGTTGCGGCCGGCCTTGCCGATCTTGATCAGCTCGGCCTCGGCGTTGCCGACCTCGCCGACGGTGGCCCGGCAGTCGATCGGCACCCGGCGCATCTCGGTGCTCGGGAGGCGCAGGGTGGCGTAGTCGCCCTCCTTGGCCACGAGCTGGACGCTCACGCCGGCGGCGCGGGCCATCTTGGCGCCGCCGCCCGGCTTGAGCTCCACGTTGTGGATCACGGTGCCGACCGGGATGTAGCGCATCGGGAGGGCGTTGCCCGGGCGGATCTCGGCGCCCTGGCCGCTCTGGAGGCGGTCGCCGACCTGCACGTTGCGGGGGGCGAGGATGTAGCGCTTCTCGCCGTCGAGGTAGTGCAGCAGGGCGATGCGGCAGTTGCGGTTCGGGTCGTACTCGATGGCGGCGACCTTGGCCGGCACGCCGTCCTTGGTGCGACGGAAGTCGACCAGGCGGTACTGCTGCTTGTGGCCGCCGCCCTTGTGGCGGGCCGTCTTGCGCCCGTAGGAGTTGCGGCCGCCGGTGTTCGTCTTGGCGACGAGGAGCGACTTCTCCGGCGTCGTCTTGGTGATGTCGGCGAAGTCGGAGACCGTCTGGAACCGACGGCCGGGGCTGGTGGGCTTGCGCTTGCGGAGGGCCATCGGCTCAGGCGTCCTTGAAGAGGTCGATGCTGTCGCCCTCGGCGAGGGTGACGATCGCCCGCTTGCGGTTCGGCCGGCTGCCGGCCTTGCCGGTGCGGCGGTTGCGGGTGGTCTTGCCCTTGCGGTTCAGCGTGTTCACGTTGGCGACCTTCACGTTGAAGATCGCCTCGACGGCGCTGCGGATCTCGGGCTTGGCGGCGTCGGGGTGGACGAGGAACGTGTACACGTTCTGCTCGATGAGCTGGTAGCTCTTCTCCGACACGACGGGGGCGATGATGACGTCGCGGGGGTCCTTCACCGGACCTCCTCCTCGCTGGCGGCCGGCGCGGGCGCCGAGGTGGGCAGGGTGTCCTTGGTGAAGATCACGACGTCGGAGACGAGCACGTCGTAGGCGTTGAGCTCGCCGCTCGAGATCACGTGGACCTCGGGCAGGTTGCGGAACGACCGGGCGGCGATGGCGTCGTCGCGGGTGAGGACCACGAGGGCCCGACCGGTGACGCCGAGGGCCTCGAGCGCCAGGCGGGCGCTCTTGGTGCTCGGGGCGTCCCAGCCCCAGGCGTCGACCACGAGGACCTTGCCGTCGGCGGCACGGTCGGACAGGGCCGAGCGCAGCGCCAGGCGGACCATCTTCTTGGGGGTCTTCTGGGCGTACGAGCGGGGCTTCGGGCCGAGGGCCACGCCGCCGCCACGCCAGATCGGCGACCGGCTGGAGCCGGCGCGGGCGCGGCCGGTGCCCTTCTGGGCCCACGGCTTGGCGCCGCCGCCCCGGGTCTCGGAGCGGGTCTTGGTGGACTGGGTGCCGGCCCGGCGGGCGGCGAGCTGGGCGGTGACCACCTGGGCCATCACCGACACGTTGGGCTCGAGGCCGAACACGGCGGCGTCGAGCTCGACCGAACCGGCCTTCTTCCCAGTGGGGCTGAGGACGTCGACCATGGTCACTTCCCACCCTTCACGGCGTTGCGGACGAGGACGAGGCCGCCCTTGGGGCCGGGGACGGCGCCCTTGACGAGCAGCAGGTTGCGCTCGGCGTCGGCCGAGACGACGGTGAGGTTCAAGGTGGTGACCTTCTCGCCGCCCATGCGGCCGGCCATGCGCTTGCCCTTGAACACGCGGGCGGGGGTGGCGCACTGGCCGATGGCCCCGGGGGCACGGTGGACGCGGTGGGCGCCGTGGCTGGCCCGCTGGCCGGCGAAGCCGTGGCGCTTCATGACGCCGGCGAAGCCCTTGCCCTTGCTGACGGCGGTGACGTCGATCAGGTCGCCGTCGGCGAGCTCGGAGACGTTGATCTCCTGGCCGATCTCGTAGCCCGTGACGTCGTCG
>DATAGR010000697.1:0-2445 GCA_036263575.1 Aquihabitans sp.
CGGCCGACGCGACCGTGGCCAGCGCCACCGCCCGCCCCGCCCCGAGCGCGACGCGAAGCGCCGGCAGGGCGTCGGCCGGCCACCGCGACGCCGGCTCCACGAGGACGTCGATCTCGCCGCCGCAGGTGAGGCCCACGGACCACTCGTCGTCGGTCGGGGCGTAGTGGGCCATCGACGGTCGTCCCTCGGCCAGGACGCGATCGGCGGCGTCGACCAGCGCCGACTCCACGCAGCCGCCCGACACCGAGCCGGCGACCTCGTGGTGGTCGTTGACCGCCATGGCCGCCCCCGCGCCGCGCGGCGCCGAGCCCTCGACCGACACGATGCGGCCCAGCGCGACCGCTCGGCCGTCGGCCAGCCAGGCGGCGACGGCATCGAAGACGTCGGTCACCGCGCCGCCACCGCGACGCCCACGATCCGCTCGTAGGCCACTGGGTCGGTCGGGCCCTCGGTGTTGATCACCAGGACGGTGGCATCGCGGCCGAGGGCGCCGGGCTCGGCGGCGAGGAAGGCGCGCAGGCCGGCCAGGCCCGAGCCGCCGGTCTCGCCGGCGGTGATGCCGAGGGCGGCGAGGTCGCGCATGGCGCCCTCGGCGGCGGCGTCGTCGATGGCCACGAAGACATCGGCGCCGGCGACCACCGCCGGCCACGCCAGCTCCGAGGCCCGCCCGCAGTTGAGCCCGGCCATGATCGACCGGTGCGGCCCCGGCACGTCGACCAGCTCGCCGGCCTCCGCCGAGCGCAGCCCGCACGCCGCCGTCGTCGGCTCGACCACGAGGGCCAGCGGGCCGCTGCCGTCGGCGGCGCGGTGGTGGGCCATGGCGGCGGCGGCCAGCGCGCCCACGCCCATCTGGACCACGACGGCGTCGAGCGGCGGGGAGCCGGCCTCGGCGAGCTGCTGGTCGACCTCCTCGAAGATGGTGGCGTAGCCGTCGATGACCCACCCCGGCACCTCGGCGTAGCCCGGCCACGACGTGTCGGAGACCACGAGGTGGTCGGCCGACGCCAGGGCCGCCGAGGCGGCGATGGCGTCGTCGTAGGTGCCGTCGACCACGGTCACCGAGGCGCCCTCCGACGCGATGGCGTCGATCCGGGCCTGCGCCGTGCCCTCGGGGACGAGGATCTCGGCGCCGAGTCCCAGCAGCTTGGCGGTGCGGGCCACGGCGCGACCGTGGTTGCCGTCGGTGGCGGCGACGAGCGTGAGGGGCGTGAGCGGCCGCAGGGCCTCCGCCAGCTCCTCGATCGTGGACCACTCGGGCTCCCGGCCGAGGGTGGCGACCAGGAGCCGGTACGACGCCCACGACGCGCCCAGCATCTTGAACGCCGGCAGGCCGAGTCGCCAGGCCTCGTCCTTCACCCACAGGCGGCCGATGCCGAGCTCCTCGGCCAGCGACGTGGCGTCGACCAGGGGCGTCGGCTCGTACCCGGGGAGGCGGGCGTGGAACGCCCGGGGCGACGCCGCCGTGCGGCCGGGGCCCGGCGTCGGCGACGCGCCGCGGGCGGGGTTGTGGAGGATCTCGGCGGCGGCGGCGGCGGCAGCAGCAGCGGTCGGCTCGGTCATCGGGCTGGGTGGCTCATGGGGTGCGGCTCCGGTGGTCGGGAGTCTCGCCCACCCGGGCGGCTCGCGAGCGGCGGACGTCCCCGAGTTCACACGATGGCAACGGGCGTCGCGTTGACAAACTGTTGAAACCGCGTGAACTTGAGGCACATGCCCGCGGAGACCGCCACCCACGCGTTCACGGTGAACGGGTCCCCGGTGGAGGTCGGTGACCGGCACCCGCACCTGCTCGCGGTCCTGCGCGACGAGCTCGGCGTGCTCTCCCCGAAGGACGGCTGCTCGCCGTCCGGCCAGTGCGGCTGCTGCACCGTGCTGCTCGACGGCAAGGCGGTGGTGTCCTGCCAGGTCGGGCTGGAGCGGGCCGAGGGCAAGGAGGTCACCACCCTCGAGGGCTTCGACCCCGCCGAGCGCGAGCGGTTCGCCGCCGCCTTCGCCGCCACCGGCGCCCTGCAGTGCGGGTTCTGCACCCCGGGCATCGTCGTCCGGGTGAAGTCCCTGCTCGACAGGAAGGGATCGGCGCTCGACCGCGACACCGCCGCCCGACACCTCGGCGGCCACCTGTGCCGCTGCACCGGCTACACCAAGGTGCTCGACGCGGTGGAGCACCTGGCCAAGGGCATCGAGGTGCCGGTGGCGCTGCCCACCGGGCTCGGCGAGCGCGGGACGCGCTACCAGGGCGAGCCGCTCGCCCTCGGCGACAAGCACTACATCGACGACCTCCGGGTGCCGGGGATGTTGCACGCCGCCCTGCGCCTGGCCGACCACGCCCGAGCCGACGTCGTCCGGATCGACACCGCCGCCGCCCTCGCCCACCCGGGCGTGGAGGCGGTCCTCACCGCCGCCGACGTCCCGGGCGACCTGCGGGTCGGCATCATCCACAAGGACTGG
>DATAGR010000698.1:0-9849 GCA_036263575.1 Aquihabitans sp.
GGCTACACCGTCCACCGCGCCGACCACTGGCTCTTCGACCGCACCGGCCTCGACTACGGCGACCTCCTCGGCGCCAACGGCACCACCGTCGGCTACGAGTGCGACGGCTGCGACTTCACCTACCGCGACGGCCTGCCGCACCCGACCGGCGTCGACGGCACGCCCGAGGGCTTCACCATCCTCGGCACCGCGCCGGCCCCGCACTTCACCCGCACGACCGCGACCCGCCCGCCGCCACCGGACCAGCCGTCCGAGGTCGAGTTCATCGCCGCCCGGGTGGCGGGCGGCGGTCGCGAGCCCGCCGACGTCGAGCGCTTCTCCCACGGTCACGCCGTGCTGGGCACCTACACGTCACCGGCGGGGGGCACCGTCGTCACCTCCGGCAGCACCGACTGGGCCCACGGCCTGACCGGCGCCGACCCGGAGGTCGAGCAGATCACCCGCAACCTCCTCGACCGCCTCGGCGGCCCCGCCCGTCGCTAGGCGAGCAGGCGGGAGGCCAGGACGGCGAGGACCGCCCAGGCGGCCAGCGACACGACCAGCAGCAGCACGCCGACCAGCGCACCCACCGCGACGTCGCGGCGGTCTTCGGCCGTGGTCGGTCCGGGACGTGTGTCGGAGGCGGCGAGGCCGCCCACCAGCTCGGGGGCGGACGCTCGGGCGCTACCGATGTCGGTCACACCCACACCGTACGGGTGATCCCTGAACGCCGAGCGGGATGGTCGCGAACGTCAGGTGGCGCGTCGATGACGCTTCGCACCCGAGCCGGCGGCGCTCCACACACGACCGGTCAGCCGGCGGTGGCGGCGGCGAGGAGGCGAAGGTGGTGGGCCCAGCCCTCCTCGTGGGGCGGGCGCTGGCCCTCGGGCAGGCCGGAGTGGGTGAGGTCGACCCGGGTGCCGCCGGCGATGGGCGTGAGGCGGAACTCGACGCGCGTGGAGCCGGCCGGCAGCACCTCGCTGCCCAACAGCCCCCACGTGACGACGACGACGTGCGGCGGGTCGACCTCGACGAACTCGCCGCGGATCGGGTTGCCGTCGATGTCGACCGAGAAGGTGCCGCCGGGGCGGGCGTCGAGCTCGGCCGACTGGCCCATCCAGGCCACCATCCCCTCGGGGGTCACGAGGTGGGAGAACACGACCTCGGGCGGTGCCTCGATGTCGATGGACGTGGTCAGCTCAGTGGTCAGGTCGGTCATGGTCCCTCGCGGTGCGTTCGGCCGCCGCCTTGAGGGCGACGAGGTGGGTGGGCCAGAAGCCCTCGATGAACTGGCGCACGACGTCGAAGCCGTCGACGCGCACCAGGAACAGGTGGCGGGTGCCGTCGCGGGTCTCGCTGACCAGCCCGGCGCCCCGCAGGACCCGCAGGTGGTGCGACACCGCCTGCTGGCTCATCGCCACCTCGGTGGCGATCTCGCCGACGGCCCGGGGCTCGTCGCGGACGACGTCGAGGATGGCGCGGCGGTTGCCGTCGGCCAGGGCGCGCAACGTGGCGTCGAGCGGCAGGGCGGCGGCTGCGCTCACCGGGGCGTCCGTCCGAGGAAGGCGACGAGCCGATCCGACGGGGTCGCGCCCAGGTCGAGGGCGGGGCCGAAGGCGTCGCCGCGTTGGGCGTCGGCGATGGCGTGTCGGGCCAGCTCCAGGGTGGGGACGGCCAGCGCGTCGGGGATGTCGGCCCGCTCGCCGCTGGCCTGGCCGAGGTCCCAACCGTGGACCAGGAGCTCGACGAGGGTGCCGGTCGCGACGTCGGCCGCCGTCATCGTGCCGAACGGCAGCTCGAACATCCGGTCGTCGGGCACGGGTGTGGCCCAGGCCCGACGGTTGCGCTCGGCCAGGTGGGCGATGGCGCCGAGCCAGCCACGGGTCTCAGCCGGCGGTCCCGTCGCGGCGGCCCCCTCGAGGCCGCTCGGTGCGGCGACCGGCACCGGCGCGATGGCGTCGGTGAGCACCTGCAGCGAGCCGAGGGTGTGGTCGAGCAGCTCCCGCACGGTCCAGTCGGCGCAGGGGGTCGCGGCGTCGAGGGCGTCCGCCGGCACCGCGGCGATGCGGGCGGTGGTCCAGGCGAAGGCGTCGTCGAGGTGGGGGATGGCGTCCATGGCGATAACACAAGCACACGTTTGTACAAGTGTCAACGTGTGGATCGACGGAATGCGGTACGCGAGGGCAGTCGTGTGCGCTGACGGTGCAGTACTGCCCCCAGCAGTCGGGCCGGCGGTGACGAGGGCAGTTGCGTGCGCTGGCGGTGCAGTACTGCCCTCGGGACGGCGCCGCGGTGGGCTCGCGCGCCGGCCGGTCGGCTCGCTACGAGAGGGCGTGCTGGGTGGCGGTGGAGCCGCCGTCGACGACCAGGTGGGCGCCGGTGATGAAGGCGGCCCGCTCGCTCAGGAGGAAGGCGACGGCGTGGGCGATCTCGACGGGCTGGGCGATGCGGCCGAGGGGCGACGACGCCTCGAACTGCTCGCGGAGGCCCGGCACGCTGAGCGCCAGCTCGAGCATCGGCGTCTCGACGAACCCCGGGCACACCGCGTTGACCCGGATGCCCTCGGGGCCGAGCTGGGCGGCCATGGCGCGGGTCAGGCCGAGGAGGCCGGCCTTGGAGGCGCAGTAGGCCGGGATGGCGGCGTTGCCGACGAGCCCCTCGATCGAGCTGATGCCGACGATGGCGGCGCCGCTCGCCTCCCGCAGGTGCGGGAGCAGCGCCTGGGCGACGAGGGCGTGGGCGCGGAGGTTCACGTCGACCACGGCGTCCCACAGGTCGGCGTCGAGCGCGCCGAGCGGGTCGACGCTGACGGTGCCCGCCGCGTGGACGAGCCCGTCGACGCCGTCGAGGGCGGCGGCCGAGGCCTCGACGGCGTCGGCGATCGCATCGTCGTCGGTGACGTCGACGGCGACACCCGTCATCCCGAGCTCGGCGGCCACGTCGACGACCGCCTCGCTGCGGTCCCACAGCGCCACGGCCCGACCGTCGCCCACGAGGACCTCGGCGCAGGCCCGCCCGATCCCCGATGCCCCGCCCGTGATCACCACACCGCTCATCGCCCGACCCCCGTCGGTCGATCCGTCATGGGTGCATCACGACCTTGAGGCACTCGGGGCTGCGGGCGGCGACGGCGGCGTAGGCGTCGGCCGCCTCGGCGAGCGGGTACTCGTGGGTGAAGATGCCGTCGGTGCGGAGGCCCCCGCTCGTCACGAGCGGCAGCAGCTCCGGCCACGTCTGCTGGACCGGTGCGGTGGTCATCCGCAGCGTCACGCTGCGCAGGAGCGACATCAGGATCGGCAGGGGATAGGGGTCGAGCCCGTGCACGCCGATCACCGAGACGGTGCCGCCCGGCCGGACGCAGGCGAGGGCCTGGTCGAGGCTGGCGTCGAGGGCGACGGCGTCGATGACGGCGTGGGCGCCGCGCCCAGCGGTGGCCTCGAGGACGGCCTCCACGGTGGGCCCCTCGACCGCCTCGGCTCCCGACTCGACGGCACGGGCCCGCCGCCCGGCGACGGGGTCGACGGCGAGCACCCGGCCGGCGCCGAGGGCCAGCGCAGCCCGCACCGCGCACAGCCCGACCGCGCCCAGGCCCAGCACGACGACGGTGCCGCCGGGCGGGATGTCGGCCCGGCGGGCGCCGATCCAACCGGTCGAGAGGTTGTCGGTCAGGAGGAGGGCGGCTTCGTCGTCGACGCCCTCGGGCACGGCGAGGAGCTGGAAGTCGGCGGCCGGCACGGCCACCGCGGTCGCCTGGCCGCCGCCGAGCATCCCCGAGCCGAAGACGCGCGGCCCGTCGACGCACGTGATCGGGTCACCGGTGGCGCAGCCGTCGCACCGCCCGCAGCCCGTGACCGAGGCGGTCAGGACGCGGTCGCCCACCCGGAACGAACCCACCCCGGAGCCGACCTCGACGACGGTGCCCAGGAACTCGTGGCCGACGGCGACGCCGTCGCCGACGGGCAGGTCGCCGTCGTAGAAGTGGAGGTCCGAGCCGCAGATGGCGGTGGCGTCCACCTGGACGACGGCGCCGTCGAGGCCGGGCGGCGTGGGATCGGGCGCGTCCTGCACCTCGACCTGGTGCGTACCGGTGACCACGACGTGCTGCACGAGCGCCCCTTCCGTCGGAGACCGGTGGACAGATCTCGCGACCTGTGCACCCTGGCACACCTCGACGACCACCGCTCGTCGTCGGCCGGCGCCCTCCCGCCGACGGCGATCCACTAGGTAGACAGATCCGGGGAGTTGTACCCTCCCGGCACGGGGCCGCAGGGGCACGGCCCAGGAGGAGCACGACATGCGCAACCCACGGGCCGGCGAGCCGTTCACGACCTCGGACGAGGAGATCGCCGAGGCGCTGCTCGACGTCTCGATCCCGACGTTGCTCCTCTCGCTCGTGCACATGGCCGACGACCCGGAGATCATCCGCGGCCGCCTGCGCCCGGCCGGGCTGTTCCTCAACGAGGTCCAGGGCTACATGACCGAGGAGGACAAGGCCGAGGCGCGCGCCCTCGCCCTGGAGGTCATCGCCGCGTACCGCGACCGGGGCGGCCCGGAGCCGGAGCCGATCAGCACCGACCTGCTGCACGAGATGATGGAGTGGCTCGTCTGCGAGCCGGTGCCGCCGGAGTACGTGCCGATGATGGCCGAGGAGATGGGCCTCGACGGCGCCGATGCCCGCCGGGTGCCGGCGCCGGCTGACGTCGCCGACCGCGAGGCGTTCCCGGTCGTCGTGATCGGCTGCGGCCAGTCCGGGCTGCTCGCCGGCATCCGCCTGCAGGAGGCCGGCATCCCGTTCACCATCGTCGAGAAGAACGCCGGCGTCGGCGGCACCTGGTACGAGAACTCGTACCCCGGCGCGCGCGTCGACGTGGGCAACCACTTCTACTGCTACAGCTTCGAGCCGAGCGACCAGTGGACGGAGTTCTACGCCCGCCAGCCCGAGCTGCAGTCGTACTTCCACTCGGTGATGGTGAAGCACGACCTCGAGCCGCACATCCGGTTCGAGACCGAGGTGGTCGGCGCGACGTGGGACGAGGCGGGGGCCACGTGGGCGGTTCGCGTGCGCACGGCCGGCACCGAGGAGGTGCTCGAGGCCCGTGCCATCATCAGCGCCGTCGGCCAGCTCAACCGCCCGCACGTCCCCGAGATCGCCGGCCAGGACGCCTTCGCCGGCCCGGCCTTCCACTCGGCCCGCTGGGATCACGACCTCGACCTCACCGGGAAGCGGGTCGCCATGATCGGCGCCGGCGCCAGCGGCTTCCAGATCGCCCCGGCCATCGCCGAGGAGGTCGGCCACCTCACGGTCTTCCAGCGCACCGCCCAGTGGATGTTCCCCAACCCGAACTACCACGAGCCCGTCGGGCCCGGCGTCCGGTGGGCGCTCAAGCACCTCCCGTTCTACGGGCGGTGGTACCGGTTCCTCATCTTCTGGCCGGGCTGCGACAAGGGCTTGGAGGCGGCGCGGGTGGACCCGCGCTACGACGGCGATCCGCAGGTCGCCGTCAGCGAGGCCAACGACTTCACCCGCCAGATGTTCACCGACTGGATCAGGAGCCAGGTCGGCGACGATCCCGACCTCCTCGCCAAGGTCGTGCCCGACTACCCCGCCACCGGCAAGCGGACGCTGCAGGACAACGGCAGCTGGCTGCGCACGCTGACGCGCGACGACGTCGACCTCGTGCGCACCGGCATCGACCACATCGAACCGGGTGCGGTGGTGACGGTCGACGGCGAGCGCCACGAGGCCGACGTGATCGTCTACGCCACCGGCTTCCACGTCAGCCGCGCCCTCTGGCCGATGGAGATCACCGGCCGCGACGGGCAGGACCTGCGCACGCTGTGGGGCGAGCGCCCGGCCGCGTACCTCGGCATCACCGTGCCCGGCTTCCCGAACCTGTTCTGCATGTACGGGCCGGGCACCAACCTGGCCCACGGCGGCAGCCTGATCTTCCACTCCGAGTGCCAGATGCGCTACATCACCCACTGCCTCGAGCAGCTCATCGACGGCGGCCACCGCGCCATCGAGCCCCGCCGGGAGCGGTACGAGGACTGGCACGAGCGGTCCCAGGCCGAACTGCGCACCCTCGTGTGGTCGCAACCGTCGGTGAAGCACTCGTTCTACAAGAACGCCCACGGCGAGATCCACGGGCTCAGCCCGTGGCGCCTCGTCGACTACTGGACGTGGACGAAGGAGGCCGACCTGGCCGACTTCGAGGTCCGATGACGCCGGACGCGGCGGCCGGCGCAGCCGCGACGACGGCGGCGACGACGGCGACGGCGGCGGCGGCGACGTCGTCCCGGGACCGGTTGCTCGACGCCGCCGAGCGGTGCCTGCGCCGCAACGGCATCCGGCGCACGACCATGATCGAGATCGCCGACGAGGCGGGCACCTCGCGGGCGTGGCTCTACAAGAACTTCCCCGACAAGGCCTCGCTCGTGGTCGCCGCCCTGGCCCGCACCGACGAGCAGTTCTGGGCCGACGCCCACGCCCACGTCTCGGCGGCGGACGGCATCGCCGCCCAGGTCGTCGCCGCGGTGCGGTTCTCGCTCGACCACCGCCCCGGCGCCCTCGCCCTGCGGCTCCAGGCCGAGGAGCCCGAGGCCTACGCGGCCACCGTCGGCACCGGGCTCCGGGAGATGCTGCCCGGCATGGCCGTGTTCTGGCACCCGTACCTGGAGGCGGCCCGGCAGGCCGGCGAGGTGCGGGCCGACCTCGACGTCGCCCGGGCCGCCGAGTGGGTCATCCGGGTCATCCTCTCCCTGGTGACCATCCCGCCCGTCGACACCGCCGACCCCGACGCCCTCCGCCGGCTGGTCGACGACTTCCTCGTCCACGGCCTCTCGGCGCCCGGAGCCGGACGTGGCTGAGCCCGTCGATCCGGCCGGCGACCCGGCGAGGGACCCGTCGATCAGCCCCGAGCTGGCGGCGGTGATCGAGGCGATCCGGGGCATGGGCCTCAACGACCCGGGCCTCACCCTGGAGGAGCGGTCGAAGCTCTTGGTGCTCGACGTCGCCGCCCCGGAGGGCACGTCGGTGGAGGTCGTCGAGGTGGCGCCCGGCGTGCCCGGCGAGTGGGTGGTGGCCCCTGGCGCCGACGCCGACCGGGCCGTGCTCCACCTCCACGGCGGGGCCTACACCGGCGGGGGACCGGGCTCGCACCGCGGCCTGGCCGCCGAGCTGTCGGCCGGCGCCCGCGGCGCGGTCCTGGTGCTCGACTACCGCCTCGCGCCGGCCTGGCCCTTCCCCGCCGCCCTCGACGACGCGGTGGCCGCCTACCGCTGGCTGACCGGCCCGGCGCGGGGCATCGACCCGTCGTCGCTGGTGGTCACGGGCGACTCGGCCGGCGGGGGGTTGGCCGTCGCCCTCCTCGTCGCCCTGCGCGACGCCGGCGACGCCCTGCCCGCCGGCGCCGCCCTCCTGTCGCCGTGGACCGACCTGGCCCTCACGGGCGACTCGCACCGCAGCGAGGACGGGCGGGACCCGATGTGCGCCACCGGGACCCTGGCCCAGTCCGTCGAGGCCTACGTGCCACCGGGGGTGGCCACCACCGACCCACGGGTGTCGCCGCTCTACGCCGACCTGTCCGGCCTGCCGCCGCTGCTCGTGCACGTCGGCGAGGTCGAGGTCCTGCGCGACGACGCCGTGGGTCTCGCCGAGCGGGCCCGCGCCGCCGGCACCGAGGTGGAGCTGCTCGTGGCGCCGGGGATGGTGCACGTCTGGCACCTCTTCGCGGGCGTGGTCCCCGAAGCGACCCGGGACCTGGCCACGGTCGTGGCGTGGATCGCCGCCCGTCAGCGGGCCGACGGCACCGAGGCGCCTGCCTGAGTGTTGCGAAGTGTGAACAGTGGCGGCGACCTCTTCCCGTCGCCGCCGCCCGCCCGTACGTTGCCGACGATGAGCACCGACGCGCCGCCCACCGCCCCGATCGACCTCGACGACTTCATCGCCGGCCTCCCCAAGTGCGAGCTCCACGTGCACCTCGAGGGCACGCTGGCCCCCGAGCTGAAGCTGGAGCTGGCCCGCCGCAACGGCATCGAGCTGGGCCAGTCGACCGTCGCTGAGGTCGAGGCCACGTACCAGTTCGACTCCCTGGCCAGCTTCCTCGCCGTCTACTACCCGGCGATGGACGTGCTGGTGACGGCCGACGACTTCCGCGACCTGGCCTACGCCTACCTGACCAAGGCGGCGTCCCAGGGCGTCCGCCACGTCGAGATGTTCTTCGACCCGCAGGCCCACACCGGTCGCGGCGTCCCCTTCGCCACCGTCGTGCAGGGCTACCGGCAGGCCATCGTCGCCGCCCGAGCCGAGCTCGGCATCTCCGCCGAGCTGATCATGTGCTTCCTGCGCGACCTCTCGGCCGAGTTCGCCATGGCCACCCTGATGGAGTCCCTGCCGTACCAGGACTGGATCGTCGGCGTCGGGCTCGACTCCGACGAGCGGGGCAACCCGCCCAGCAAGTTCGCCGCCGTCTTCGCCCGGGCCCGCCAGGAGGGCTACCTGCTCACGATGCACTGCGACATCGACCAGGAGGGCAGCATCGAGCACATCCGCCAGGCCCTTGAGGACATCGGCGTCGACCGCATCGACCACGGCACCAACATCGTCGAGGACCCGCGCCTGGTGGCCGAGGTGCGTCGCCGGGGGATCGGCCTCACCTGCTGCCCGGTGTCGAACAGCTTCGTGACCTCGGACATGAAGGCGACCGAGATCGTCGGCCTGCTCCACGACGGCGTGCGGGTGACGGTGAACTCCGACGACCCCGCCTACTTCAAGGGCTACATGACCGAGAACTACGCCGCCCTCGCCGGCCAGGCGCAGCTCGGCCCGGAGGACCTGCTGCGCCTGGCGCGGAACGCGTTCGAGGTGTCGTGGCTCCCGGCCCGTGCACGCGCCGCCTACCTCGCCGAGGTCGACGCCCACGCCGCCCGGTTCGGCCTCAGCTGACGCCGACCGGCCCGGTCAGACGCCGAGGCGGCCCCAGGGACCCCAGATGGCGAACGTGACGGCCTGCGCGGCCTGGATGTTCACGAAGAGCGTCTCGCCGTCAGGGCTGAAGGTGGCGCCGGCGAACTCCTCGCCGTAGCGGGTGGCGTTCGGCGGGTTGTTGCGGGTCAGCCGGTTGAGGGCGATGTCGAACAGCCGGCCGTCGCGCGTGAGGCCGCGGATGTAGTTGTCGGCGGGGCCGTCCTCGCAGAGCACGAGGGTGCCGCGATCGCTGCGGGCGGTGACGTTGTCGGGCAGCTCCAGCGTGCTGGTGCCCGGCGACTGGTAGCGGCAGGTGAGCGTGGCGTCCTTCGGGTCGTAGGACCACACCTGGCCGGCGCCGTTGCCGTAGCCGCCGATCGGGTCGGGACCGGTCTCGGCCGCGCCGCCGCCCTGGGTGGAGGTGAAGTACACCTCGCCCCGGGTGACGGTGGCCCCCTCGAGGCGGGAGAAGTGGGCGGCGCCTTGGGCCCGGCCCTGGCTGCCCACGAAGTTCAGGGCGACCTTGTTGTCGGTGAGCTCCGGGAAGCGCCCGTCGGCGCCCGGGTACGGGTCGACGTCGACCCACTCCACGGCGTAGGTGGCCCCGGCGACCTGGCCGGCCTCGAGGTGGGCCTCGTCCACGCCGGCCACGCGCAGCATCTGTAGGTCGCCGCCGTCGAGGAGGCGCCCGGCCGTCATCGGGTCGGCCGGCGGCAGGTAGCGGTAGAAGCCGGAGGGGAACTCGAAGTTGTCCTCGGTGAGGTACACATAGCCGTCGACGGGGCTGTAGGCGGCTGCCTCGTGGGCGAAGCGGCCGGCGCTCCTGATCGGTTCGCGGTTCGAGACGCCGCCGACGGGCACCTCGAAGATGAAGCCGTGGGGCTCGTCGAGGAACTGGTTCGTCT
>DATAGR010000699.1:0-6273 GCA_036263575.1 Aquihabitans sp.
CAACCGGCCCAACGGCGTGAGCCGAGCGTTACCGTGCACCTCGAGCCTCCTGGTGGGAGCGTGGGTCCTAGACAGCTCCACACTCGCCCAGGGGGCTCACGTCATCTCGGACCTCTGTCAACAAGGTCCGTGGTCACTACACCTAGCGGTCCCGCCCGACCAACCTCTGTGGCGCCTCCGGACCGCTCCGCCGCCACCGCTCGGGCGCCCGGAGGGTCGCCGACCCGGATCGTCGGCGCCCGGATCGTTCCCCCGGACCTCGCCACGCGGAACCCGGTAAACCGAACCCTCGGGCACCTGGCCCGGTCACCCTGGGCGAGCGACCGCCGCCCTTACCTGCGAGGCGGCTCACTCGTGAGGCGGGCTCGTTCGCGAGTCGGCCCCCGCCGCGGCCCGCCGGTCGCACCGACCGTAGGGTGTCGATGTGTCGGGAGAGGCGTCGTACCTGGCGAGGTGGGAGCTTGACGGGGTGGGCGGCACCGTGGTCGCCGTCGACGTGATCCGGGCGTTCACCACGGCTGCTTTCGCGCTCGCTGGTGGCGCGCCGGAGATCTGGCTCGTGGGCGAGGTCCGGGAGGCGCTGGACCTGGCGGCGACCATGCCTGGGGCGCTCGTGATGGGCGAGGAGCACGGCATCCGGCCGCCAGGGTTCGACCTCTCGAACTCCCCGGCCGAGGTCGCCCGTGCCGACGTGGCAGGACGGACGATGGTGCAACGCACCTCGGCCGGCACGCGAGGCGTGGTGGCCGCAGCCGGTGCCGACCGCCTCTTCGCCGCCAGCCTCGTCTGCGCATCGGCCACCGCCGCCGCCGTCCGGCGCGCCGACCTCGGCCCACCGACCTACGTCATCACCGGGCGCTTCCCGGATCGACCGGGGAGCGGCGACGACGACCTCGTGACCGCCGAGCTCATCGAGCGCCTCCGAACCGGGCGAGATGCCGACGTGGAGGCGGTCGTCGATGCGGTTCGTGGCTCCGAGGAGGCGGCCCGCACGCTGGCCCTCGGCGAGGGCAACGCGGACCCTCGGGACATCGAGCTGGCCACCGACGTCGACCGCTTCGACTTCGCCATGGAGGTCGTGCGCGAACGGCGTGGCCTGCGACTGCAACGGCTCGCCACCTGACCCACCGCCCGCCCGACGGACCGCCTGTCTGGCCCAGCCCGCCGCCCGCCGCCCCGCACGCACGGTCCCCGAGGCACCGCCCTCCCGATCACCTCGCGAGCCAACGCCATCCCGACCACCTTGCCCGCCGCCTCCAAGCCACCGCCTCCGACCGATCGACAGCGACCGACCCGGGGGCGCTCCGCAGCGATCCTGCGCTCGAACATGCGGACGCATGACGTCCGGCCCGGTGGGAGCATCCGGGCGTCGCAGCGACCGGCGGGTCAGCGAGCCTCGAGGAGGCGGCGACTCGTGTCCGTCCCGGGGGGTGAGGTGTAGACGACCAGCTGGAAGCCGGGGCGGTCGAGCACGGCGAGGCGGTGGTGGTCGAACACGAGGCGCCCGGCCACGGGGTGGTCGAACACCCGCCTGGTCGTCTCGAACGGGGCGACGTCGTGGTCGGCCCACAGGGCGGCGAAGCGCGACGACCGGTCGTGGAGGCGGCCGAGCAGCGCATCGAGCTCGGCGCTCGGCCAGTCGGTGGCGTGCAACCGGAACTGGGCGACCAGTCGGACCTGCTCCTCGGCGTGGTCGGCCATCAGCGCAGCCAGGTCGTCGTCGCAGAACGCCAGCTCGAGCAGGTTCGGAGGCTCGGTGGCACGGGCGACGGGCGGGAAGAGCGCCGCCTCGCCGGCGTTGTGGGCCACGATCCGCCACGTGCGATCGAGGAGGTAGGCGGGGTCCGGGTCGAGGCGATCGAGCAGGGCCCGCAGGGCCGGCCCGGGCTCGTCCACCACCGCCGACGCCGCGGCGTCCCAGGACCCGGCGTCGATCCGAAGGCCGGCGAGCGCGAACAGGTGGTCGCGCTCGGCCGGGTCGAGGCGCAGGGCCTCGGCGAGCGCACCGAGCACCTCGGGCGACACGCCGTGGGCCCGCCCCTGTTCGAGCTTCGCCAGCCACGACACGGCGACGCCGGCGAGCGTCGCCAGCTCCTCCCGTCGCAGCCCGGCGGCCCGGCGGCGGATCGAGGGCGCGAAGCCGACCGTCGTCGGGTCGAGCCGCTCGCGTCGGGAGCGGAGGAACGTCCCGAGCTCGGCGCTGCGCACCTCGCCGACGGTACTCCTGCCAGTGCCACCTCCCGCCGGGGCTTCCTGCCGGCGCGGGCGCCGTGCGACCGTCACCACGAGCCAGCGGCCCACGACCCCGACCGATCCCGCGCCCCCTCGACCCCTCGATCCCTCGACCCCTCGACCCCACGACCCCACGACCCCGGCAGATGCGGAGCACGCGACGATGGCCACCTACCGATCCCGCACGACGACCGAGGGCCGCAACATGGCCGGGGCCCGCGCCCTCTGGCGGGCCACGGGCATGACCGACGACGACTTCGCCAAGCCGATCATCGCCATCGCCAACTCGTTCACCCAGTTCGTGCCCGGGCACGTCCACCTCCGCGACCTCGGCCGCCTGGTGGCCGGCGAGATCGAGGCGGCCGGCGGGGTGGCCAAGGAGTTCAACACGATCGCCGTCGACGACGGCATCGCCATGGGCCACGCCGGCATGCTCTACAGCCTCCCCAGCCGGGACCTCATCGCCGACTCCATCGAGTACGTCGTCAACGCCCACTGCGCCGACGCCCTCGTCTGCATCTCGAACTGCGACAAGATCACGCCCGGCATGCTCATGGCGGCCATGCGGCTCGACGTGCCGACGATCTTCGTGTCGGGCGGGCCCATGGAGTCCGGGCGGATCACCACCGGCGACGTCGAGACCAGGGTCGACCTCATCTCGGCGATGGAGGTGGCGGCCCGGCCGTCGGCGACCGATGCCGAAGTCGCCGCGGTCGAAGAGGCGGCCTGCCCGACCTGCGGCTCGTGCTCGGGCATGTTCACGGCCAACTCCATGAACTGCCTGACCGAGGCCCTCGGCCTGGCGCTGCCGGGCAACGGCACGCTGCTGGCGACCCACGCCGACCGGGAGGCGCTGTTCCGCCGCGCCGGGCGCACGATCGTGGAGCTGACCCGGCGGCGCTACGACGGCGACGACCCCACGGCGAGCGCTCGAGGCATCGCCGGCCGAGCGGCCTTCCTGAACGCGTTCACCCTCGACATCGCCATGGGCGGGAGCACGAACAGCATCCTGCACCTGCTCGCGGCGGCGTTCGAGGGCGAGGTCGACCTGTCGCTCGCCGACGTCGACCGCCTCAGCCGGCAGGTCCCGCACCTCTGCAAGGTCGCACCGGCCACCGACCGGTTCCACATCGAGGATGTGCACCGGGCCGGGGGCGTGACCGCCATCCTCGGCGAGCTCGATCGGGCCGGCCTGCTCGACACGTCCACGGGCACCGTGCTCGGTGGCACCCTCGGCGAGGTCCTCGCCCGCTGGGACGTCCGCCGTCCCCGCGAGGCACCCGGTCACGCTGGTTCGAGCCGAACCACGACCTCGGCGGACACGGACGCCCGCACCGCCAACGGCACGGAGGCCCAGGACGACGTCGGGCGGTTCTTCCGGGCTGCGCCGGGCGGCGTGCGGACCCAGCAGGCGTTCAGCCAGGACCGGCGGTTCCCGTCGCTCGACCTCGACGCCGCCGACGGTTGCATCCGCGACGTCGCCCACGCCTACCGGGCCGACGGCGGCCTCGCCGTGCTGCACGGGAACGTGGCCACCGACGGCTGCGTCGTGAAGGCGGCGGCGGTGCCCGACGCCCACCTCACGTTCCGAGGGCCGGCCAAGGTGTTCGAGAGCCAGGACCAGGCGGTCGACGCCATCCTCGGCGGCGACGTCTCGGCGGGCGACGTGGTCGTGATCCGCTACGAGGGGCCGCGCGGCGGGCCCGGCATGCAGGAGATGCTGTACCCGACCACCTACCTGCGCAGCGTGGGGCTGGCCGACCGGTGCGCGCTGGTGACCGACGGCCGGTTCTCGGGCGGGTCGTCGGGCCTCAGCATCGGTCACGTCTCGCCGGAGGCCGCCGAGGGCGGGACCATCGCGCTGGTGGCCGACGGCGACGTCGTCGAGATCGACATCCCGGCCCGGCGGATCCACCTGGCCGTGCCCGAGGACGAGCTCGCCCGCCGCCGAGCCGCCGTCGAGGCGTCGCCCGCGCCGTGGACCCCAGCAGGCCGCGATCGCCAGGTCCCGGCGTCGTTGCGCGCCTACGCCCTCACCACCACGTCGGCGTCACGTGGAGCAGTGCGCGTCGTCTGAGGTCGGCGCCCAGGGGGCGTGACCGGGGCGAATCGCGATCGCGCTCCGGTACCTTGCCGGGGGCGACCGGGCCCCGACGACGAGGACGACCGTGGACCGCAACCCCGAGCACCCCGACCTCACCGACGACGAGATCGCACGCGTCCGCCGGTTCGGCGAGGAGCGGCGGCTCGAGGTCGGCGACGTCATCTTCGCCGCCGGCGACGAGTCCTACGACTTCGTCGTGCTCGTCGAGGGCCGGGTGGAGATCCGCGTCGGCAGCGGCGGCAACGAGGAGGTCGTGGCCACCCACGGCCCCGGTCGGTTCCTCGGCGAGCTCTCCATGCTGACCGACCAGCGCGTGTACCTGACGGCCGTCGTCGTGGAGCCGGTGACGGCCGTGGTGGTCCCACGCGCCGACCTGCGCCGGCTGTTCGCCGCCGAGCCGGACCTCTCCGACCTCATCCTCCGAGCGTTCGTCGCCCGCCGCCAGACCCTCCAGGGCGGCAGCGGCGCCCGCAGCCTCCAGCTGCTGGGTTCCCGCTTCTCGCCGCGGACGGTCGCCCTCCGCGGCTTCCTGGTGCGGGCCGGCCTGCCTCATGTGTGGCTCGACGTCGAGGACGTCGAGGATGCCGCGGTCCTGCTGGCCGGGTTCGGCGTGCGCCCGAGCGACACGCCGGTCGTGGTCTCGTCGACGGCCGTGCTGCGCAACCCCGATCCCGGCGAGCTGGCCGAGCACCTCGGCCTGACGTACCGGGGCGTCCCCGGGCACATCTTCGACGTCGTGGTGGTCGGCGCCGGACCGGCCGGGCTCGCGGCGGCGGTGTACGGCGCCTCCGAGGGCCTCGACGTCGTGGTCCTCGAAGGCCACGACGTGGGCGGTCAGGCCGGCACGTCCAGCCGCATCGAGAACTACCTCGGCTTCCCGAACGGCCTGTCCGGGCTCGACCTCTCGACGCGGGCGACGGTGCAGGCCCAGAAGTTCGGCGCCCGGATCACGCTGCCGTGCCAGGTGGCGGCCTTCCACCCGCAGGAGGGGTGGTACGTCGTGGAGCTGGCCGACGGCAGCGAGGTGCCGGCCCGGTCGGTGGTGGTCGCCACCGGCGCCGAGTACCGGCGCCCGCCCGTCGAGCGCTGGGGCGAGCTCGAGGGCGCCGGCGTCTACTACGCGGCGACCGAGACCGAGGGGCGGCTGTGCGCCGGGGAGCGGGTCGCCGTCCTGGGCGGCGGCAACTCCGCCGGCCAGGCGGCGCTGTTCCTCGCCGGCAAGGGGTGCGAGGTGCACGTCGTGGTCCGCAGCGACGACCTCGGCCGGTCGATGAGCCGCTACCTGGTCGACCGCATAGAGGCCGATCCCCGCATCACGGTCGAGCTGCGGACCGAGATCCGGGCCCTCCGCGGCGAGGATCGCCTCACCGGCGCCCGCTGGGAGCGGACGGCCACCGGTGCGGTGGAGGACGTCGACCTGGCCGCGGTGTTCTGCTTCATCGGCGCCGTGCCCTCGACGGCGTGGACCAGCGGTTGCCTGGCGACCGACGACGACGGCTTCCTGCTCACCGACCGCGACCTGGGTGACGGGCCGTTCGCGGGTCCGTGGGCATCGCTCGACCGCCCGCCGCTGCCGCTCGAGACGAGCGTGCCCGGCGTCTTCGCGGCGGGCGACGTCCGGGCCGGGTCGGTCAAGCGCGTCGCCGCCGCGGTGGGTGAGGGGTCCACCGCCATCCGTTCGGTCCACGCCCACCTGGCCGGTGTCGGGGCACGCGACGGCTGAGGTCACCGCGCGTGGCGCTGGGGGGCATCCTGCGCGCGGAGGGCACCATGCGCCACGACGGTCCGGCCGAACGGGCATGATCAGTGGCACGACACATCGGTCGAAGTGGAACGGTCGAATTAGACCGGTCGAAGTGGAACGGTCGAGGCAGACCGGTCGGAGCGAACCGGTCGGAGCAGATCGGTCGAGGCAGACCCGGGACGACGTGGGGGAG
>DATAGR010000700.1:0-2339 GCA_036263575.1 Aquihabitans sp.
GGCCTACGGCGGCGAGGCGCGCATCTCGCGCGAGCTCAACGCGGTCGTCGACGCCGCCGACGCCGCCCGGGGCGAGCTGCACGACGAGTACCTCTCCACCGAGCACCTCCTCCTCGCGCTGGCCGACCGCCTCGGCGCCTCGAAGGAGGACCTGCTCACCGCGCTGCGCGACGTCCGCGGCAGCCACCGCGTCACCAGCCAGAACCCCGAGGAGCAGTACCAGGCCCTCGAGCGCTACGGGCGCGACCTCACCGAGGAGGCCCGCAAGGGCCGGCTCGACCCCGTGATCGGCCGCGACGAGGAGATCCGCCGCACGATCCAGGTGCTGAGCCGCCGCACCAAGAACAACCCGGTGCTGATCGGCGAGCCCGGCGTCGGCAAGACCGCCATCGTCGAGGGCCTGGCCCGCCGCATCGTCGAGGGCGACGTCCCCGAGAGCCTCAAGAACAAGCGCGTGGTGAGCCTCGACATCGGCGCCCTCGTGGCCGGTGCCAAGTACCGGGGTGAGTTCGAGGAGCGGCTCAAGGCGGTCCTCAAGGAGATCACCGACGCCGACGGCGAGGTCATCACGTTCGTCGACGAGATGCACACGATCGTCGGCGCCGGGAAGGCCGAGGGCTCCATGGACGCCGGGCAGATGATCAAGCCCATGCTCGCCCGCGGCCAACTGCGCCTCATCGGGGCCACCACGCTCGAGGAGTACCGCAAGTTCGTCGAGTCCGACGCCGCCCTCGAGCGCCGGTTCCAGCAGGTCTACGTGGCGCCGCCGTCGGTCGAGGACACCATCGCGATCCTGCGCGGCCTGAAGGAGCGCTACGAGGTCCACCACGGCGTGCGCATCCAGGACGCCGCCCTCGTGGCCGCCGCCGTGCTGTCCGATCGCTACATCACCGGGCGCTTCCTGCCCGACAAGGCAATCGACCTCGTCGACGAGGCCGGCTCGAAGCTCCGCATCGAGATCGACTCGCTCCCCACGGAGATCGACGTCGTCGAGCGGCGCATCCGCCAGCTCGAGATCGAGCGGGTGGCCCTCGCCAAGGAGACCGACGACGCCTCGGTGGAGCGCCTGGCCGCGCTCGACCGCGAGCTGGCCGACCTCCAGGAGCGCAGCATGTCGATGAAGGCGCACTGGCAGGGCGAGAAGGACGCCATCACCACCATCCGCGACCTCAAGGAGCAGCTGGAGGCCAAGCGCACCGAGATCGAGCGCGAGGCCGACCTCGAGAAGGCGGCCGAGATCCGCTACGGGCAGATCCCGGAGCTGGAGCGGCAGGTCGGCGAGGCCACGGCCCGGCTCACCGAGCTCCAGGGCACCGAGCAGATGCTGAAGGAAGAGGTCGACGAGGAGGACGTGGCCGAGGTCGTCTCCAAGTGGACCGGCGTGCCCGTCACCCGCCTCATGGAGGGCGAGCTCCAGAAGCTCGTGCGCATGGAGGAGGTCCTCCACGAGCGCGTGGTGGGCCAGGAGGAGGCGGTCGTCGCAGTGGCCAACGCCATCCGCCGCAGCCGGGCCGGCCTCTCCGACCCCCACCGGCCCATCGGCTCGTTCCTGTTCCTCGGCCCCACCGGCGTGGGCAAGACCGAGCTGGCCCGCACCCTGGCCGACTTCCTCTTCGACGACGAGCGGGCCATGGTCCGCATCGACATGAGCGAGTACATGGAGAAGCACGCCGTGTCCCGTCTGGTCGGTGCGCCTCCGGGCTACGTCGGCTACGACCAGGGCGGCCAGCTCACCGAGCTGGTGCGGCGCCGGCCCTACGCGGTGATCCTCCTCGACGAGATCGAGAAGGCCCACCCCGACGTGTTCAACATCCTCCTGCAGGTGCTCGACGACGGCCGCCTCACCGACGGCCAGGGCCGCACGGTCGACTTCACCAACACCGTGCTGATCATGACGTCCAACCTGCCGGGCGACCCGCTCACGCTGTTCAAGCCGGAGTTCGTCAACCGGATCGACGAGATCGTCCGCTTCCGGACCCTCACCACCGAGGACCTGTCGCGCATCGTCGAGATCCAGCTCGAAGGGCTCCGCGAGCGGCTGGCCCAGCGCCGCATCACGCTGGTGGTGCTGCCCGAGGCCGAGCAGGCACTGGCCCGGGAGGGGTTCGACCCCGCCTTCGGCGCCCGGCCGCTCAAGCGGGTCATCCAGCGCGAGATCGGCGACCGGCTGGCGCTGCTGCTGCTCGAGGGGGACGTGTCCGACGGCGATGCCGTCACCGTCGGCGTCGGCCCCGACGGCGAGATCACCGTGACCCCCGGGCTCGAGGTGCCGCTCACCGAGCCCGTCGTCGCCGCGGGCTGAGTCGACGCCCAGGCGCCCCGGCGACCGGCTCAGGCCG
>DATAGR010000701.1:0-4439 GCA_036263575.1 Aquihabitans sp.
CAAGGCTCCGCCGAGCTGTGGACCGTTCCCGACATGCGCGCCATCTACGTGAAGGCTGGCGACCACGTCGAGCGATGGCCACGCCGTCGGGGCCCCCGTATTTTCTGCGGGTGATCGGATCCAAGGCTTGCCAACTCGGCACGCGCCTGCGTCACTCGCACAACGTCACAACCGGGTCCGGCGTCCCCTAACGCCGGTTCGGCGTCTTTCGGGGGATCGGCGAAGCCCCAGCAGCCTGCGAGCGCTGCGCGACCCCCAACCCGTACGAGCGGCACCCCACGGACGAGGCGTACGGTCCGTGTCCATGACGGCAGGGGGACGCGCGGCGTTGCTGGCGGGTCCGGCGGCGGCGCTGGCGTCGTTCTCCGGATGCGCAGTCGAACAGGACGCCGGGCGCAACGCCGTGTGCGCTGCCGTCGAGCACGCCGTGCCCTCGGACACGCTCCAAGACCTCGTGACCTACGCCGACGAAGTGGCCGTGATCGATGTTGTCGACCAGAAGATCATCGAGCACGACGAGCCCAACGACGGGCTAGAGCCCACCCGCTACCGGGACGTCACAGCCACTGTCGTCGACGTGGTCTGGAAGGCCCCCCAGAACAGAGCGGTACCACAGTCGTTCACGTTC
This sequence comes from Aquihabitans sp., assembly GCA_036263575.1. GTDB lineage: Bacteria > Actinomycetota > Acidimicrobiia > Acidimicrobiales > Iamiaceae > Aquihabitans. Next base: position 629 of record DATAGR010000701.1, read on the forward strand.
ACCACCGGGGGATGGAAGGACGGCCCAGCCCCGGTGTGCGACCAGCCCGGCCTAGAGCTCGGACGCCGTTACCTCGTAGGGATGGTCGAATACCGCAAGGGCGAGTGGGCGCCGATGACCGGACCCTTCTTGCTCGAAGTGAGCGACCGAGGCACTTTGGACGGCGTGGTACAGGACGGACCACTGGCCCCCTATCACGGCAGAACCCGTGCCGACGTGGGAGCAGCGTTGGCCGATGTTGCCCCTCACCCTGCTGTTGCTCCGTTCATGGGGGAACCGGGTGGCGTTCGCGACGACCGCGCTCAAGGGGGCTGAGCGGTCGGCTACAGCTCGGAGCCTCCCGAACCTAACCGCCGACCTACGTCGGCGAGGGTGCCCCCAAACGCCGGTTCAGTGTCAGGGCGCCGCTTCTGTCAGGTCTCAGTTGCGGCGGTGCGAACTGCCTGACGAGAGCATCCTTGGACTTCGCAGTCCCGACCAGTTCGCCCCCGAACGACCACGTGGTACCTCTTCAGCTGGATGCGCATGTGGGACATCGTCCCGGGGGAAACGAAGACGCACGACGCACGTTCGATCACATAAGGATCTGCCGGCTCGGCCGCGGTTCGTCCGGAGCCGACCCTGTCCCAAGCGAGAACACCCACCTACGAACCAGCCCCTCACCTAGCCACGCTGCTCGCCCGTACTCAGGAGGTCTATGGCACTCGGGCAAGTGGGGACGGGTCGATGGGTGCCCCCTAACGCCGGATCAGTGGCGTGGCCGTCGACGTCGATCTAGGAACTGGCCGATCTGGGCGCGAGCCACCCGTCAGTGTGGGTCGAGTGCCTCGGCAGCGCGGCCGAGGCGGCTGGCGGTCAGGCGTTGGCGAGGTCGGGGGTGGGGGTGGCCTCGTCGTGGGTCTTGTTGCCGAGCCTGGCGGGGTCGACCATGCCCTTGGTCACCCAGCCGCGCTCCTCGGCCCAGACCATGATCGGCGGGAGGATGACCAGCGCCGAGGCGAGGGCCACGAACACGTTCATGGCCACGATGATCCCGAAGTCGCGCAGCAGCGGCAGCGACGACGTGGCGATCACGCCGACGCCGACGATGGCGGTCATGGCCGACACGATGAAGGCCCGGCCGGTGCGGGCGGCGGTGACGTCGGCCGCCGCCTGCGGCGCCAGGCCGCGCTCGCGCTCCTCGATGAACCGCAGGAGGATCAGCGACGTGAACTCGGTGCACACCGCGATCACGAGCGGGCCGCCGACCGCCGTCATCGGGCTCAGCTTCAGGCTGAAGGCGAAGGCGATGAGCGACGCCGCGCCGACGGCGATCAGCACCGGCACCAGCGAGAGCAGCGACCGGGTGACGCTCTTGAGCCGCACGGTGAGGAAGGCGAACACCAGGAAGATCGACAGGTAGGTGAGCTGGACCCGGTTGGACTCCAGGTTCTCCAGCAGCCCGACGCCGACCACGGCGAGTCCCGACGGCGTGGCCTCGATGCCCTCCGGCGGCCGGTTGCCGCCCTCGCCGCCGCGCTCGAAGCGCTCGCGCATGTCGTCGATCATCACCGCGCGGTCCTCCAGGCTGCCGGGCTTGGTGATGAAGAGGATGTTGAACGCCGGGTCGCGGTCGGAGACGGTGAAGTCCTTGACCGCCTGCGGGGCGGCCTCGTACGCAGCCTGGGTGAGCTCGCCCGACGGGACGTGGTTCGAGGCCCCGTCGAGGTCGACGAGGTCCGAGAGCGGCGTGAGGATGCTCGACCCGACGAGCAGCTTGTCGTCGTAGCGCTCGACCGACGAGCTGGTGAAGCGCTCCATCCACTGCATCGTCTCGTCGGTGAAGAGCTGCTCCTCCTCCTCGGCGGTGACGTAGATGCCGAGCTCGGACGACGCGCCCGTCTCCTCCTCGAGGGTGGCGACGTCCTTGCGGTTCTGCGACTCCTGGTTCACCCACTCCACCGGGTCGGTCTGCAGGGTCAGCTTGCCCTCGGTGATGATGCCGCCGACGAAGATGATGACGCTGGCCACGATGAGCACCGGCGCCACCTTCGACGGCAGCGAGCCCATCCACACCACGAGCCGGCCGAGGGCGCCTTCGCGGAAGTCGCGTCCCTTGGTGGGGGAGCGGAACTCCCGGATGCCGAGGACGGCCAGCGGCAGGATGATCGAGCAGAGGCAGATGACCGCCACGCCGATGCAGAGCAGCAGGGCGAAGTCCCGGATCATCGGGACCTTGGCGAACCGGAGGGCGGCGAAGGCGAACAGCGCGTCGAACGTGACGACGAGCAGGGCGGGCCCCAGGTTGCGCGCCGTCTCCTGGATCGGGTGCTCGGCGCGATCGATCACCACCTCCTCCTCGATGCGCGCGTGCATCTGGATCGCGTAGTCGATGCCCACGCCGAGCATCACCGGCAGCCCGGCGATGGTGACGACCGACAGGGGGATGCCGAGGTAGCCGGCCAACCCGAACGCCCACGTGACGCCGATGAGGACGACCGCGAGCGGCAGCAGCCGCCAGCGCACCTGGAAGAACACGAGCAGGATCACGACCATGATGGCGACGGCGATGGCGCCCAGCTGGAGGATCCCGCCGCGCAGGTAGTCGTTGATGTCCTTGAGCAGGACGGGCGCGCCGGTGACGAGCACCTCGCCGCCCTCGATCTCCCGGTCAGCCCACGCCGCCCTGACGGCGTCGGCGCCGGCGCCCTCGGTCTCGATGTCGGCGTTGCCCTCGAGGCGCACGATCATCTGGGCGTGGCGCTCGTCGAAGAACGACGACCGCAGCGGCTTGCGGATCTCGCCCTCGTTGTCGTGGAGCAGGATGTCGACCCACTCGGGGTTGGCGAGGGTGCGCTGGTCCGGCGTGGAGGCGAGGAACGGACCGAGACGTTCGGCCGTCTCGGCGAAGTCGGCCGCGCGCGCCTCGGCGCCCGGCGAGCCGGGTTCCTCGGCCTCGGTGGCGGCGGTGAGCGCGGTGTTGGCGATCGACGTGAGCGGGTCGAACGCCGCCTCGTCGGTGGGCTCGGCGGGGGAGCGCGACAGGAGGTTGGCGCTGAAGTCGAGCGTGTCGAGCGGGGTGAGCACGGCCGCCACCGAGGGGTGGCGCTCGATCTCCGCCTTGGCCGCACGGATGGCCTCGGCGTTCTCGGGCTCGGCCAGCTCGGCGACGCTGCGGCCCTCGTCCATCGTGAACAGCACGAGCATGATCTGGCCGCCGAAGAGCCGCTGGTACGAGACGTTGTCCTTGGCGACCTGGTCGTCCTTGTTCAGGTAGCTGTCCTGGCCGGTGGCGAACTCGAGCTGCGAGATGCCGAGGCCCAGCACCAGCGTGATGATCAGGCCGACGACCGAGACGAGGCCGGCACGCTTGCCGAGCTGGACGGCGAGGCTGGACCAGAACTTCTTCACCGAGGGCTCCCGTGGGACGCGAGGCGAGGGACGCGGGACCCTACCGCCTGGTAGGCGGCGGCAAACGATGGGTGTGTGCCAGGTGGACGGGGCACCGCGGCGGCCGTCACGGACCTAGCTTCGCCGTGTGCCCGCCGAGGTCAGGACCGTCCACGTCGTCGCCAAGACGCACCTCGACCTCGGCTTCACCGACCTCGCGGCCGAGGTGGCGGACCGCTACGTCGACGAGCACGTCCCCCGGGCCATCTCGGTGGCGGCCGAGCTGCGCGCTCGCCGACCGCAGCCGGGGGCGCCGGCACCGCAGCTGGTGTGGACCACGGGGTCGTGGATCCTCCACCACGCCCTGCACCACGGACGGCCCGAGCAGCGCGCCGCCGTGGCGGAGGCGGTCGAGCGCGGCGTCCTCCGCTGGCACGCGCTG
>DATAGR010000702.1:0-1605 GCA_036263575.1 Aquihabitans sp.
CGCCTACCTGGCCGCCGCCCTCGGGTCGATCCGCGACCAGACGGTCCCGCCGGCCGAGGTCATCGTGGTCGACGACGGCTCCACCGACGGCTCGGGCGAGCTGGCTGCGGCGTGCGGGGCACGGGTGGTGTCGCAACCGCCCACGGGCTACGCGTCGGCCGTGAACCGTGGCGTGTCGGAGGCCTCGGGCGACGTCCTGGCCTTCCTCGACGCGGACGACCTCTGGGCGCCCGAGGCCCTCGCCTGCCGCGCCGCCCGCCTCGTCGCCCCCGACCAGCCCGACGTCGTCGTCGGGGTCACGCAGAACTTCGCGAGCCCCGACCTCGGCGAGGACGAGGCGGCGACGATCAGGATCCACCTGCGGCCGTTCCGCGCCGAGGTGCCGGCGGCGGCGCTGGTCCGGGCCTCGACGTTCGCGCACGTCGGCCCCTTCGACGAGGGCCTGAGGACCGGTGCCGCGATCGACTGGATCTCTCGCGCCCGGCTCGCCGGGATCAGCTTCGCCCACGTCGACGACGTCGTGCTCCGCCGCCGGATCCACGCCGCGAACCTCGGACGCTCGATGGCTGCCGACCGCAACGCCGACCTCTTGAAGATCGTCCGGGCCCACCACGCCCGGCACCGGACGGGCTGAGGTGGCCGGCCGGCGCCCACCGACGGCGTCGCCGACGATGGCCCTGCTGCTGCAGGCGGCCGTCGCCCCCGCCGGCACGGGCGCGGCGGCGTGGGAGGCGTGGCTGGCGGCCGGCGACTTCGAGGCGATCGAGCCGGGCGCGACCGAGCTGCTGGGCCTGGTGGACCGCGACCTGGGCGCACCCCCATCGGTGCGGCAGCGGGTCCGTGGCGTGTACCGCCGGACGTGGGCCGGGAACCGCCTCGTGTGGTCTGCCACCACGCCGCTCGTCGGCGCGCTGGCGACCACGGTGCCCCCGGTCCTCCTCGGTCCCGGCGCGGTGCTGGCCTCGCACGGCGGCGACCGAGGGGTCCGGCCGATCGAGCGGCTGCACCTCGGGCTGCCCGTCGCCGCCGCGCCGATGGCCCGCGACGCCCTGCGTTCGACGGGGTGGGCGGTGGAGCACGTCACCCCGTCCCTGGTCGCCCGCACCGAGGCCGGGCTCGTGGATCGCTGGCAGGCGACGGACCCCTCGGGGCGGTGGGTCACCCTGCGCTGGCACGTGCTGCGCGGCATCAGCTCCGCCGCGGCCGACGAGCAGCTGCTCGGGGCGTCGGCGACCGCCACGGTCGAGGGCGTCGCCGTGCGCACCCTCCACCCGGGCGACGCCCTCCTGGAGCGCCTGTGGCGGGCGCAGGACGACCGGCACGCCGACTGGATCGCCGACGCCGTCCACCTGGCCCGGCGGGCGGTCGGTGGCGTAACCGGTGACGGAGCCGGCGGCACATCGGGCGGCGCGTCCCGCTTCGCGGCCCGAGCCGCATCCCTCCGCCTCACCGCCGAGATGCGTGCGTCGCTGGAGGTGGCCCACGCCGCCGTCCCGGACGACGCCCTGGCCGCCGCCCGGGTGGCGCTCGACGGGCCCGCGCACGGGCCGGACCTCCGGGCGCTCCCGGCGCCACTCGGTCGGCTCGGACGCGCCGTCGCCGGCC